>CAZZIL010000463.1:0-24785 GCA_964654265.1 uncultured Gammaproteobacteria bacterium
CGCTGAGGAGCCGGACCCTCGCGTGCCTGGAGGCCGGGAAGCGGGAGACCGCGCAGGCCGCGATCGCGGAGCTCGGCAAGCCCCTGGCGCAGCTGAAGATCGAGGCCAAGCCGGTGCGCGACTTCTTCGTCCGGCTCAACGTGGGCGACCCCGCGGCGCACTCCCAGAGGGACCTGGAGCGCCACGTGCTCGCCTGCCTGGAGGCGCCCGACAAGGAGCGCCTCGCGGAGGCGCTCGGCGGGCTGGACAAGCCGCTGCAGTGGCCGCGGGTCGAGCCAAAGCCGGTGCGCGACTTCCTGGCGCGCCTTCACTCGGGCGGGCCGGCCACGGTCTCCCCGAAGGCCGAGCTGGAGAAGCGCGTGCTTGCCTGCCTGGAGGCCAAGGACCGCGAAAGCCTGAGGGACGAGGTGGACGAGCTGCACCGGCTGCTGCCGACGCTGAAGGTCGACGCCAAGCCGGTGCGGAGCTTCTTCGTGCGCCTCTGGGAGGGGTCGGCCAAGCCCCCCGGGTCCCAGATCCCGCAGACGGGGGCGAACGACGTCCCGATCCTCGAGCTGAGGCCGGAGGAGCTGAGGAACCAGGTGCTCAGGCACATCGACCAGATCGAGTCCCACTACAAGGTCTGGGACAGGGTCCTCCAGGAGATCAACCCCCGCAAGAGGACGCGCAAGGACGACAAGCGGCAGGCCGACCTGGCCGCGAAGCGCAAGGCGGTGTTCGCCAAGCTGGCGAAGGTCGTGCTGCGGCTCCGGTTCACGACCAAGCGCGTGAAGGAGTTCTCCGACATGGCCCGCGCCGAGGTCGAGATGGTGCGCGAGCACGAGCGGAGGATCCGCCGGGTGGCCGAGCAGAAGTTCAGGATCCCGGGCAATGTCTTCTGGTCGACCTTCCACGAGAAGGGGAACGAGACCAACACGCGGTGGATCACGCACGACATGAAGGGCTACGTCAACGAGCGCACGAGGCCGTACATCGCGGAGGTCCAGCAGGGACAGGAGAACATCAAGGCGATCTGCGCGACGAACAACCTGCTGTTGCGGGAGCTCAGGGCGATCGACAAGGACCTGGTGATCGACGAGAAGAACGTGATGGACGCGAAGGAGCAGATGATCCGGGCGAACCTGAGGCTCGTCATCTCGATCGCGAAGAAGTACACCAGCCGCGGCCTGCCGTTCCTGGACCTGATCCAGGAGGGGAACATCGGCCTGATGAAGGCGGTCGACAAGTTCGACTACCGGCGCGGGTTCAAGTTCTCGACGTACGCGACCTGGTGGATCCGCCAGGCGATCACGCGCTCGCTCGCCGACCAGGCGCGGGTGATCCGCATACCGGTCCACATGATCGAGACGATCAACAAGATGAACCGGGTCAAGCGTCGCTACCTGCAGGAGCACGGCCGCGAGCCGTCGATCCCCGAGCTCGCGAAGGAGCTGGACATCGGCGAGGACAAGGTCCGCCGCATCGAGAAGATCTCGAAGGAGCCGATATCGATCAACACCCCGGTGGGCGAGGACGACTCCCAGGTCGGGGACTTCCTCGAGGACGTCAACGCGGTCGACCCGCTGGACGCGCTGCTCATCCGGGACCGCGAGCAGGAGATCGACGCGACGCTGGACCGGCTGCTCCCGGCCCGGGAGGCGAAGATCATCCGAATGCGCTTCGGCATCGGGCTCGCGACCAGCCACACGCTGGAGGAGGTCGCGCGCCAGTTCGGCGTGACGCGCGAGCGCGTCCGCCAGATCGAGGCCAAGGCGCTGCGGAAGCTGAAGCACTCGATGAACCCGAGAAAGCGGTCGCGCGGCCCCGCCAGGATCGAAACCCCTGGACCATAGCGGACGCCACGGCGGCTGGCGCCCCGGAATGCGCCGGGCGCGCCGCGCCGCGCCCAGGGGGCCGGCGCGCCCGCCGATCGAGGACCTGACGTTCAACGCCGTCGACGTGGAGACGGCGAACAGCAGCCCCTCCAGCATCTGCCAGATCGGGATTGTCCGCGTGGTCGGCGGGAAGATCGCCGACGAGTGGGAGACACTCGTGGACCCGGAGTGCGAGTTCCTGTCGGTGAACGTCGGCATACACGGGATCACGCGCCGGGCGGTGGCCGGGGAGCCGAGACTCCCGGAGCTGTGCCCGGACCTCAACGGCCGCGTGTCCGGGTCCGTCCTGGTCAGCCACACCAACTTCGACCGGCGCGCGCTCGACGGCGCGTGCGATCGCTACGGGCTGCCCCGGCTGCGGGTCGTGTGGGCGGACAGCGTGGCGATCGCCCGGCGCGCCTGGGAGGGAAGCGGGCGCGTCCCGAACTACAAGCTGCGCACCCTCGCGGACCATCTCGGGATCGAGTTCCGGCACCACAACGCGCTGGAGGACGCGCGCGCGGCGGCCCTGGTCACCCTCAGGGCGCTCCGCGAGCTGGAGGGGGACGACTGACGGCCGGCGCCGGCGCGCTCAGAAGCGCGCGGGACTGAACGGCGCCGCGTTGACCGGGGGCGACTCCCCCTGGGCGATGGCGGCGACGACCTCCCCGGTCCCCGGTCCGGTGGTGAGCCCGATGTGCTGGTGCCCGAACGCGACGAGCGTCCGTTGGTGGCCGCGCGCGTGCCCGATCATCGGCAGCGAGTCGGGCATGGTCGGCCTTCTCCCCATCCACGGCTCCCCGTCCAGCGCCTCGCCGAGCGGCAGCGCCTCCCCAAGGGACCGGGTCGCGGCGCGCACCTGGGCGGAAGACGGCGGCGCCGACAGGAAGTTCAGCTCGGTGCCGGTGGTCATGCGCAGCCCCCTCTCCATCGGGTTCACGACGTACCCCCGGTCGAAGTCGAGGAAGGGGCGCCCCAAGGGAGTCTCGCCGGCCGGGGCGAAGTGCATGTGGTAGCCGCGCTCCAGGATCAGCGGCGTGTCGACGAGCCCCCGCTCCAGGAACGCCTTGCTCCATGGCCCCAGCGCGACGACGAGCAGGTCGCACTCGTCGGCGCCGCCGTCCTTGTGGCGCACCACGCAGCGCTCCCCCTCCTCGCGGAACGAGACGGCCTCCTTCCGGACAAGCTCCCCGCCCTCGTCGACGAACAGCCTTGCGTGGGCCTTGAGCAGTCCGCCCGGGTCCGCGCAGGTGAGCCCGCCCTTGATCCAGATCCCGCTGTGGAACACCGGGCGCACCGCCGGCTCCATCTCGCGGATGCCGTCCGGCGAAAGCGACTCGATGTCGACGCCGTGCTCGCGCATCGCCTCCTGCTCCTCCCGGGCTTTCCCGGCCGAGCGCGCCGTGCGGTACAGGTGGAGCCAGCCCTTGTCGCGCAACAGGCCCTCGGCGCCCGCCCGCCCGGCGAGCTCACGGTGCCTGGCGACCGAGAGGCGGATCAGCGGGGCCAGGGACGCCGCGGTGTGCCGGGCGTGCGCCCGGGTGGCGCGCAAGACCATCATCCCGAGGGCCCGCGCCTCCCGCGCCGCGTAGAACGGGTTGACACGCACCTTCGGCGAGCAGTTCGCCAGGTAGCCCGGCAGGTCGGCCAGCATGTCGCGGGAGAGCACCGGCATGAACGAGTCGGCCGTGATGATGCCGGCGTTGCCGTGCGAGGTCTCCTCGGCGGGTCCCTTGCGGTCGACAAGCGTCACGCGGAAGCCGCGGTCCAGCAGGGAGATGGCGCACGAGATGCCGACGGCGCCCGCGCCAAGGACGACCGCCCTCCTGTTGTCCATGTGTCGGTTGGCCAGTGTGTGCGAGGGCGAATGATATTCGATTGCCGCGCATGGAATAGAATCGCCCCCACGCAAGGCGCATGGCAACTCACTCCTACAAGGACGGGCGGCTGAACCTGCCGTTCGTCGGGCACGCGACCTTCGGGAAATACCCGGCCGTCTCGGACTGGGACAGCATCGATGCGGACATCGCGGTGCTGGGCGCGCCGCTCGACACCGGCACGCAGTACCGCCCCGGCGCGCGCTTCGGCCCGCGCGCGGTGCGCGAGGCGTCGACGCTGTTCTCCTTCGGACATTCCGGCGCATACGACCCGGAGGACGACATCACCTACCTGCCGGCCGGCGAGGTCCGCATCGTGGACATCGGCGACGCCGACATCGTCCACACCGACACGGAGAAGAGCCACGCGAACATCGAGGCCGGCGTGCGCAGCATCCTGGCCGCCGGCGCCCTGCCGGTCGTGATCGGCGGCGACCACTCGGTCAACATCCCGTGCGTCCGCGCCTTCGACGCCGGGCCGCCGATCCACGTGCTCCAGGTCGACGCGCACCTCGACTTTGTCGACGAGCGCCACGGGGTGCGCCACGGCCACGGCAACCCGATGCGGCGCGCGTCGGAGTGCGCGCACGTCAGCGGGATGACCCAGGTCGGCATCCGGAACGTGTCGTCGTCGAACCGCGAGGACTACGCCGCCGCGCGCGCCGCCGGGTCGACGATCCTGTCGGTGCGGGACCTGAGGCGGATTGGCGTTGCGGGGGCGCTCGCGAGCGTCCCCGAGGGGGCACGCGTCTACTGCACGATCGACATCGACGGGTTCGACCCGTCGATCGCGATCGGCACCGGCACGCCGAGCCACGGGGGCTTCCTCTACTACGAGGTGCTTGAGTTGCTCGACGGGCTGTGCCGGCGGTGCCCGATCGTCGGGGTGGACCTGGTCGAGGTCGCCCCCGACTACGACCCCGGCGGGTCGACGGCGTTCCTGGCGGCCCAGCTGCTGCTGAACCTCGTCGGCCGCATCCTCCACCACCGTCCGTCCGCCGGCCGGGCATCCCGGGTCAGTAGCTCAGCGGTTAGAGCAGAGGACTCATAATCCTTTGGCCGCAGGTTCGAATCCTGCCTGACCCACACGGCGCAGGGCGCGCAAAATCGGATAGACTTCCGCCAAGGAGAGAGAATGCCATGGGAAAATCATGCGTGGCCGTGCGCCATGTCCTGTTCGAGGACCTGGGGGTGTGGGAGGAGACGATCGCCGCGGCGGGCTTTGACGTGCGCCACCTGGAGACGGGGGTCGACAACCTTGACCCGGCGGAGTCCGCCGACCTGACGGTCTTCATCGGCGGGCCGATCGGCGCCTACGACGACGAGAACTACCCGTTCCTGGCGCGGGAGTGCGAGATCATCTCGCGGCGGATGGCGGAGCGCAAGCCGACGCTCGGCATCTGCCTCGGCGCGCAGCTCATCGCGCGCGCGTCGGGCGCCAAGGTCTATCCCGGGACGAACGGCAAGGAGCTCGAGTGGGGCCCGCTGATCCTGACCGACGCCGGGCGGGAAGGCCTCCTCGCCCCGCTGGCGGAGGAGGGCACGCGGGTGCTCAACTGGCACAACGACACGTTCGACCTGCCCGAGGGCGCGACGCTGCTCGCGTCGTCGGAGGCGTACCCCAACCAGATCTACACGATCGGGGACCATGTCCTCGGGTTGCAGTGCCACCTGGAGATCGACCCGGACACCTTCGAGCGCTGGCTGGTCGGCCACACCTTGGAGATCGCGACGACGCCGGGGACGGACGTCCCCACCCTCCGGCGGGACACGGGCCTCCACGGCAAGAAGATGGCCCGGGTCGGCCAGCAGATCCTCGGCGACTGGCTGGGCAGGGCCTTTCCGGGCTGACCGCGGCGCACCCTCCCGGGCCTGCCGGGAAAGACGCCGTGCCGGCCGACCGCCTGCCGTTCAGCCGGGCGGAGTACGGCGCCCGGCTGGCGAAAGTCCGCCGCGCGATGGAGCGCCGGGGACTGGACCTCCTCTGGGTGTCGGACCCCTCCAACATGTCGTGGCTGACCGGGTACGACGGGTGGAGCTTCTACGTGCACCAAGGAGCGCTGGTCGGCCACGAGGGCGACCCGGTGTGGTGGGGCAGGTCCCAAGACGCCAACGGCGCAAGGCTGACCGTCCACATGGGCGACGACAGCATCGTCGGTTACCCGGACGGCCTGGTCCAGTCGGCGGAGCGGCACCCGATGGGGCACCTGGCCGCCGTCGTGGCGGAGCGCGCGCCCGCGGCGCGCAAGCTGGGTGTCGAGATGGACAACTACTACTACTCGGCGGCGGCCCACCGCGCGCTCGGGGAAGGCCTGCCCGGAATTGAGCTGGCGGACGCGACCGGCCTGGTCAACTGGGAGCGCGCGACCAAGTCCCCGGCGGAGATCGCGCTCATGCGCAAGGCGGCGAGGATTGTCGAGGGGATGCACGCGGTGATCCGCGCCAACGTCCGGGTCGGGGTGCGCAAGAACGACCTGGTGGGCGAGATTCTCAAGGCCGGCGCGGTCGGCACGGAGGATTCCGGGGGCGACTACCCGGCGATCGTGCCGTTGCTCCCGACTGGGCGTGACGCGTCGGCGCCCCACCTGACCTGGGACGACCGACCGATGCGCGAGGGGGCGGGGACCTTCTTCGAGATCGCCGGATGCGTCCGGCGCTACCACTGCCCGCTTTGCCGCACCGTGCACCTGGGGCGCCCGCCGGACCACATGCGCCGGGCGGAGGCGGCGCTGATCGATGGGCTGGAGGCCGGCATCGAGGCCGCGCGCCCCGGGAACCGCGCGGGCGATGTCGCGCGCGCGCTGGCCCGGTCCCTCGAGAAGGCGGGCATCGGTCGCAGCGCCCGTTGCGGCTACTCGATCGGGCTGTCGTACCCGCCCGACTGGGGGGAGCGCACCATCAGCTTCCGGGAGGAGGACGACACGGAGCTGAGGCCGGGGATGACCTTCCACTTCATGCCGGGACTCTGGATGGACGACTGGGGACTCGAGATCACGGAGTCCATCCTGGTGCGGGAGCAGGGGGCGGCCGAGTGCCTCGCGAGTGTCGACCGGGAGATGTTCGTCCCGTGACCGGCGCGACGGACCTGGAACGCGCAATCGGGATCCTGGGGGACCTTGTCGCGTTCCCGACGGTGTCGTCCGACACCAACCTCGGGATGGTGGACCACTGCCGCAAGACCCTTGAGAGCCACGGCGCGAGATGCGAGATCACCCGTGACGCGTCGGGGAAGAAGGCGAACCTGTTCGCGACGATCGGCCCGGACACCGACGGGGGCGTCATCCTTTCCGGGCACTCCGACGTGGTGCCGGCCGACGAGCGGGACTGGACCGCCGATCCGTTCACCCTGACACGCCGCGGCGACCGGCTGCACGGCCGGGGCGCCTGCGACATGAAGGGGTTTGTCGCGTGCGTCCTGTCCATGGCGGGACGCTTCGCGTCGGCGGACCTGTCCCGACCCGTGCATGTGGCGCTCACCCACGACGAGGAGGTGGGATGCCGCGGCGCCCCGGCCCTGCTCGACGCGCTCAGGCGGTCGGGGCGCAAGCCCTCCGCCTGCATTGTCGGCGAGCCCACGGAGATGTCGGTCGTGATCGGGCACAAGGGGATGTGCGAGTACACGACGCACTTCGCGGGCCTTGCCGGGCACGGGTCGGATCCTGACAGGGGAGTCAACGCGGTCGAGTACGCGGTCCTCCACGCGTCGCATCTCCTGGTCCTTGCCGGCGCCCTGCGCGATCGCGCGCCTGCCCGGTCGCCCTTCAGTCCCCCGCACACGACACTGCAGGTCGGGAAGATCCAGGGCGGAGAGGCGCACAACGTCATCCCGGAGCGTTGCGAGGTGCACTGGGAGATGCGGCCGGTGTCGGAGGAGGACCGCCTGTTCGCACGGGAGGCGGTGGACGAGCTGATCATGGAGACGTTGCTCCCCGAGATGCGCACCCGGCATCCCGGCGCGGACGTCGCCATCGATGTGTTGGGCGAGGTCGCGGGGCTTGTCCCCGACAAGAAGTCGGCGGCGTGCCGGCTGGCGCTCAAGCTGACGGGGACGGACTCGACCGGGACGGTCCCATTCGGGACGGAGGCCGGGCTGTTCCAGCGGGCCGGAATCCCGGCGGTGCTGTGCGGACCCGGGTCGATCACCCAGGCGCACAAGCCCGACGAGCACATCACGGTCGGGGAGATGGAGGGGTGCCTCGCCATGCTTGATCGCCTTGCCGACGAGCTCGAACGGGGCTCCTGACGGATCCCGCGGGAAGCGCGGGACCCTCAGTTCACGACGAGGTCCGTTGATGTCCGGGAAAGCGAGACCGGTCCGTCCGGGGTGATCTCGAAGGTGTGGCCGGTCGTCATCGCCGTGCGCCCCGGGCTGTCCATCAGGATGATGTGGACAAACAGCACCATGCCCGGCCGGATCTCCAGCGTGTTCCCGTGGAACATCACCGGCTCCTCCATCCAGGTGGGGGCGTAGGTCGCGCCAAGCGAATAGCCGGTCGCGTTCAGCCGGTGCTCGCGCATGCCCGCGCGGTCGGCGACCGACGCGTAGGCGTCGAAGACGTCCCCGAGCGTCTTTCCCGGCCTGAGGACGGCCGCGCACTCGGCAAGCGCCTCGGTGGCGACCGCGTGCATCTCGCGGTGCCGGGCGGTGGGCTCGCCAACGACAATGGTCCGCATCATCGCGGCGTGGTAGCGGAGATAGGCGCCGGCGAACTCAATGGTCATCTGGTCGCGCGCGGCGAGGTGGCGTCGGCCGACGTGGGAGCGGCACAGCAGCGCCATGTCGCCGGACCCCAGGATGAAGTCGTTGCCCGGGTAGTCGCCGCCCCCCTTGAAGACCGCCGCCTGCATGGCGGCGAGGATGTCCCCCTCGAACGCGCCGGCAACGGTGAGACGCTCGGCTTCCGCGAGCGCGGCATCGGCAAGCTCCCCGGCCTTGCGGGCGCACGCCAGCTCGGCCGGGCTCTTGACCAGCCGCAGGTCGGAGACGACACGGGAGGCGTCCTCCATCCCGCAGAACCCGGCGAGTGTCTCGTCAACCATGCGCCCCTTCGCGGCAGTGAGTCCGTGGGTGTCCCGCTCAATCCCGACCTTCTCGCCCGCAAGCCCCATCTCGTCGAGGATCTTCCGGAGGTCCTGCGCAGGGTTGGCACCGGGGGCGTCGACCCAGACGCGGATGTCCTCGATGGTCGAGGTCAGCTGTGCTTGGCGCAGGTCGGGCGCGCGGGTCAGGAGGACCATCCGGCCGTCGGCGCCGAGGCACAGGCACTGGAAGAAGACAAACCCGAAGGTGTCGAAGCCGGTGAGGTAGTACATGCTCTCCGGCTTGAACACCAGCAGTCCCGCCAGGCCGCGTCGCCGCAACTCCTCGGTGGTCCGCGCCTGGCGCGCCCCGAACTCGTCCCGGGTGAAGTGAAGGAATGGTCCGTCCATGAGTGTCTCCCGTTGTCGCTCGCCTATGGAGTGGGCGATGTGCGTTGCCTTCTCCGCTCGAAGACGTTCTCCCGGTGCCACGCCAGGTAGTCGGCACTCGGGTTGTCCTGCTCGCGAAGCGGCAGGCTGAAGTGCATCCCGCGCGCCGTCCGCCTGGCCTCCTCAAGCCCGCCGGCGAACTGGGCGTTCCTCGCGACCAGGATGGAGTAGTCGTCCTCCGGTCCCGCCAGGCTGAACACGCCCCGGTCGAACATCCGGTGGTGGTTTGCGCACAGGGCGAGCCCGTTGGTCACGATGTCGGGCCCCTCCGAGCTCCTCCAGCGGATGTGGGCGGCCTCCAGGCCGATCAGCGAGTTCTCCATGGTCACGGTGAAGTCGCAGATCGCGCAGCGCGAGTTGTAGGCGAGGAGAACCTCCCGCCTGAAGTCGATCGGGCGCGGGGCGGTCAGGTCCTCGGTCTCTCCGCCGCTCTCGCCCAGTCCCATCCCGAGCGCCTCCAGCACCCGCGTATGGAGATGCGGGGAGACGTGGTAGTCGAGGATGACCCCCACCAACCGCGCACACAGGTGCTTGTTCCTGTCGAGTGCCTCCAGCACCTCTGGTCTCAGTCGACCGGTCCCGCCGTACTTGCGGAGGTCCTCCTTGCGTGGGCGACGATCGCGACCGACGATGTCGTAGCGCATCTTGTCCTTGTGGGGAAGATCGACCTCCCACAGGCGTCCCTCACAGTCGTTCTGCAGGTGCCAGAACGGGTAGTGGGGGTGCACCGGGGAGCTGTGCGTGCGGAACTCCTGAAGCAGCCAGTCGAGCTCGCGGTCGACCGTGTCGAAGGGCAGCTCCCGTTCGCCCAGCTCGTAACGCTTGAGCGCGAGCAGGAGCAGGAGGGGCTTGTGCAACGCGTTCTTCTGCGTCCTGACGCGGCGGACGCAGTCGATGATCTCCTCTTCGGTCATGCTTGCCTTCGATGGTGCCCGACAAGAGTATAGCCCCTTGGGAGGCGATGGGGCATCAGTCCCCCCGTCGTGTCCCCGTCGCCTCGACCCCGACCCGGCAGGTGCTCCCGCCCTCGAGAAGGTGATGTCACGGGAGAAGACGCGGCCCGCCACTCTAAGCATCGTCTGATTGTGCCGTCTGCCCTTCATGGCGCTCGGATCGCGCAGAGACGGGTTTGGTCAGAGAGGTGGTGCAGTCGCCGTGCCGTCCGGGGATAGGGTCGCTGATACCCCCTTCGAGAGGGGCAAGTGATGTTCCCGCGGGTGTCTCCTCGTGCACGAGGGCATCGACCACGACGCATGCCTTTCTCGGATCGGCGGGTCACAGACGCCGGGCACCCGAGCCCTGTCCGTCGCTTGCAGGCTGTGCTGCGGTGCCTATGCCCGGATCAGTAGCCTATACCTTCACGGACCGGTGTTGTTTTCATACAACAACACGCCCTCAAAGCACCTCTTTGGTGGTTGCGATGAATTGGGGGGGGGGTATGCGAATGGCAAGGGGAGTCCCTGACGCCGAACACTGCCGGGCAGACAGTGCCCACGCGGACCACAGCAGGCTGTCGGACTTAGACGATTTTGGGGGATGCTCTGCAAAATCACTGCGAAAATCCGCAGTGATTCCCCAAAAACGGGCGGCTTTTTCGTGATTTTGGTCGGAATCGGGGGGATTTTTGTCGAATTCTGCAGTGATCTGACGACATACGTGCTAAGTCCGACAGTCCGTCAGGACTCGCCGCGATCCTTGGCTTGACAGCCGGGCCGGGAAAGTATCCCATGGCCTTTACCACGCCCGCCGCACTGCGCGCCCGAATCTTCCGCAGATCGAACAGCACGGCATCGACTTCCCCTATCGTGGCAGGCTTGCGGTTGCCAGGGTGTTTTACCCGAACCACCCCGACAAGGTTTTCGCGGAAAGTGACGGGAACCAGTCCATCAGCCAGCTCGCAATCTGTCCGGAACTGGTGGTGCGTGGCCTTGGGACCAAGCTCCATCTTCATGGCGGTAGTGCTTTCCATGGCAGTCTCTCTTGCGCTCACCCGGTCAGCTGGCGGGGGTCAGACCCGCCAATCGAAGAATCGCGTGCTCTTCTCCTCTGGCCTTCACTAGAACGGTCGGGCCGTCATTGACGCTCACCCGGTCACCGAACCGCGCGCGGGCACTGTCGATCAGCAGGACACGCTGGCCACCGACACTCTTGGGAACCGTGGCGGAATCCGTGGCCTCGGCCAAGACTCGTGCGATCCCGTCAAGCTCGACAGACTGATACCGGCAGACGAACACGAACCCGCCTTCCACCTCGGGCAGCTCGCCATGGCGGACAGCTTTGACAGCCTTGCGTTCGCGGGTCAGTCGGTTCTGACGCGTCATGCGGTTCAGCACGGTGGCATTCACGCTGACGCGGAAGGCAGGCTCGGCCGCCTCGCGGTTGGTCGTGCGGTTGCAGACCCGGTCAACGGTATCGCGGATCCGGTCGCGGCCAGCCCCGGTCTCGGCAAGCGAGTTGTCGTAGGCAAGCTCGGCGATCACCGCGTCAACGGTCTCGGTCGTGATCCCGAATATCCGGTCATCATCGGTCGTGGCGGGAACGGGGAAGACGACATCGGCCATGTTTCCACGGCTGACGACTCCCTCTATGGTCTGTTCGTTGTCCATCGTGTTAGCTCCTTTTCCTTGCGAACTTTCCCTTAGTATAGTCGAGACGAGGTCGCAGACGCTCGCGGCGGTTCCCGCCGCGGTCGAAGGGATAAGGACATAGGCTCATATTGCGAGTTGTGTGGGTGATCTGCCTCCGGTGGTTACGAGACGAGTGGGAACAGTCGGCTTCTGTTCCGGGCCATCAGTGCCGCAGGGGTTTTAAGGGTTGAGTGTCTGTCAGGCCAGCTGTTCCGTGCCATTTTGAGCAGCCTGCCTGTCCACCCGTAGCTCCTGTATTTTAACAGTCATCAGTCTCTTTCCGCCGCATTCTCTCAAGCTCTGCCCGCGAACTCCAGGTCTGATGCCCCCCCCCTGATTGGGCCTCGACTGTGTCAACAATCATACACCCCGCACCGCTTGACGCAGATCCCATCCCCGGAGGCGAATAACTAGAGGTGCCCTGCTCAGGATGTCGTGCAAAATCCCGCGACAAACCGTGAATCAGTCGGGCGGCGTGGCCCGCCCGCCGACAGGGTTTGACCGGAACAGATCGTTGAATTCTTCCCATTTTGCGTTGATGTGCTCCCGCTGGATCTTCCCGGCTTTCACGATCTTCGCGATGTCCTCGTGCATCAGGAACATCATGCTTCCCACCGCAAAAAGATCGTTCTCAATGCGGGAATTAGAGAACAGCTTGCGCACGTGTTCGGCAGATATTCCGCTGATCAACACGTCAGGGTCACCGTGGACCAGCGCATTTAGATCGTCCAGTCGGTCGGTGAGAGCCGAAAGGAGGGATTCCCGGCTTCCGTTGACCTCTTCCTCATGTTTCCTGCAGTCGGCAAGCAAACGTTGCAGACCCACGTGCATTTTTCTTCTGCCATCGACGGCCTCCTCTGAAAGGATGGCGGCGACAGAGATGTCATCAGCGACACACAGCAACCAATGCAACCTGATGCACCACTCAATCAGCGGACGCACAACGATGGCGGGGACACAGATACGCTCCCGTTGCCTGACCGCGTCTCGAAACAGAGCCAGGCCGTGTCGAATCAGGGTCACCCCATGTTGGAATCCCCCGAGGATCATCTGCTCCTTCGCGGGGAGATCACTGGCGTGCCTCAATGCCGCTGAAAACTCGCCGGCGACAACTTCTTGCACGCTTCGGAAGCTGGCCTCCAGACTGTCCGTCATAGCCAGCAGCTGGGTGTCATCGGGAACGGACTCGGTCATTTTCGTCCTCTCTTGTGGCTCAGCCCAGGGGATGTCACGCCGACACCCGGTGCATGTGACGCGAAGCTCTTGCTTGGGCCGTCCTGGCCTGCGCCGTGCCTGGACAGGTCCATGACGTGCGTCACCAGATTGTAGGGGAGGTTGCCGCTGCACCCATTGAGCATCGCCTTGAGCTCGCGGGCGGACTGCGGGCGCCGGCTGTCGTGGGATGGGTATGGGGGGATCTGATGCCCAGACTCGCGGCCAAACCAAAGCACGACATAGACCGCCGTGCGGTTCGCGCCTCGGATTTCCGCGCGCTTCACCAGTTGCGACTTGGGGGCATCCCAGACATCGGAGCTCCAGTGGTTCCGCACTTCAACGGGGACCACCACGTCGTCCGTGAACCGGCACAGCAGGCTGGCCGTGCAACCTCTTGGCCTTGGCGCTTCCGTGTGCACGGAGACGCCATGGGGGGCGAGCACTGACGCGAGGGCGTCCTTCAGATGCTCCCTGCAAGAGCTCCCGCACCGAGGCCCCCGGTTCGTCCAGTAGCTTTCAAGGCCGTCCGGTGCCACGCTTCTGGTGTGCTTCTGGAGATCGGAGAGAGCACCCGCGACCATGCCCTGCAGGTGCCGATGGTCAACAGGTCGACCCGGGAGAAGGACGGAGCGCACCTGGTCCAGAGGAAGGGGGGTTCCGTCGCGATCCAGACTGCGCTGTCTTTGCGTGACGTATGCGGCTTGGACTGCCTGACGGTATTCGCCCAGCCGGCCGGACTCCACAAGACGGAACAGCGCATCCGTGGCGTCATGGGACGTGTCGTTCTCCAGCATCCGGATTATGTTGCCGATGACATGGGCTGCCTCCAGCCAATGCATGTCATCCGGCCTCGTTGCGTGAGAGTGTTCCCTCGGGGGCCACCAGGATGCGAATGTCTCCACAACGAGGCGGAGCTGCTCCGGTGACGGGTCCCTCATGTGGCGCACTGACGTTGCAAGCCCCGCAATGTGGTTTCTGTTCTCGTTGGCGTATGCCGTGACTTCCTTGCGATGACCGGCGAAGTCCAGCTCGAAGGCCGCGCACATGTAGCGACCGCGCTCATCCTGGGAGGTCCAGGTGTCGCTCTTGATCTTTGCCCTCACAAACCGGGCGACCTTGGCGCGCGCATCTCCTTGGGCGGCAAGATCGAGGAGATTCCGGAATGTGTGATCGCGCAGTTCAGGGAAGTCTCGGATCCACTCGTGAGCCAGTCTACTCGCCATCCCGGAAAGATCTGGGCGTCCGAGCAGCAGGTTAATTCCGGGGACTCGATCGGCGTTGGTCGCAAGGAAAGGCTCTGTCATGTCCCGAAAGTGTTGTTCAGCACTTCTCGGATCCGTCAGGACGCTTTTTTCGAGGTGCGCGACCGCCAGGGCGTACCCGGGGTTCTCGCGTGCCCAGGTGTTCAGGCGACAGGCGGCAAGCGCGGACTGTGCGAGGCCGGGCCGACACTGTGTGAGCGCGACCGGGGACTCTGCCGACATAATGCAGTACGCAAGGAGAATGTCCTCGTGGGGGGAACTGCGATAGCGCGCATTGAACTCTGCGAACTCCCGCGCGGTCGGCATGGTGTCACTGCCGGTCGCGACTTTCCGGATGCCAGCCAGAACAATGTCGACCATCTCCTTTCCGACCCAGTCCGCAATACGCTTCTCCGGGGTGTCGAGTCTCTCCCCGCCCATCTCAAAGCCGGCATACTTTTTGGCGGCCTCGTCCAGAAGATCCAAGGCCCTCCCCGAGGAGATCGATTCCCGCTGTGCCGCAAACGCCATGTGCCGCTCGTCACGCTTGCGGTCATGGATTTCATGGCGCCTGCGGGAAGCTGCCCCGAACGACTCCTCGGCAGGATGGACCGGGGCACGCTTCGGCACCCGGACGGCGAAGGACGTGAGTCCGTGACTCTTGGCGAACTCGCGTGCGGTGTTCACCGAATCCTCGGAGAACCGTTGCACCTTGCCGTGATCGAAGAGAGCTCGCCACTGTTTCCTCCAGTGCGGTGGTTTTCGCGCCGCCAGGTTCCCCAGATGAAAAACCCAGTCGGACTCGCTGGGAAACAGGGCTGGCCAGTCCATCCACAGCTGAAACAGGCGAGTCTCCAACTCCGCCGGGTCCTCGCCGAGAATGGCGCAGGCCTGCACCCTCCGGCGATAGCTCTGGTGCTTGGCAAGGTGGGTCGCGATTGGCCTGTCCGGGCTGTTCGCGTAGGGGGGAGGGACTCCCGCGAGCGCCAGGCACTCCCAAAAGCTTGCCGGGGTCGGGGCGGCGCCTGACACAAGCAACCGCTCCAGGAACGGGACAAGGCAGATTCGCGCCCCTCGTGCCCTGTACCTGCCCTCGGTTGCCGCAATCCGCTTCAGCGCATCGAGTGTGGCTTTCAGCTTGGGGGGGGGCAGGCGCCGGTGGAAGCGGCATCGCTCCACAAGGTACCGGTCTCGGCAACCCACTTCCGCCAGCACATCGGCGATGAGCTTGGCACCGAGCTTGCCAGGGTGGTCGCGCGTGGCCTCTATCGCGGCATGGGCCGAGACCGCCCCATTCAGCGACTCTCGGATCATCCTGCCGAGATCCGCGCCGCTGATGTGGCATCCCAGAGTGACGAGGCACGCACTGCTGTTTGGGTTGCGGACATCACGCACGGCGCGTCTCAGCTCCCTCTTCAGTTCCGCGGCGCAGGATTCGTCACGCACCGATTCGACCAGCCACGGGATCATCTCCGGGGCCGTCTGGCTGTCCCCCACCAGCTCGCGGACGCGAGCACGGACGGGATCGCTGCTTGGCCAGCGGCCGAAGCCTGTCTGCCCACGCCAGTTGCCAAGCCCGGGATGCCGCCTTGCGTGCCCGTTCAGAGCGCCAAGCAACTCGACCGTCTCCTCGTCCGCCAATGCGTCGCGGTCGCCGTGGCACCAGAACCCCAGGGGGTCTCGCGCGATGCACGGCTGTCGGACCTCCTTGCTAAGGGTGGCGACCCAGGCATGCACTCCCCTCAGCGACGAGGGGACCGAGCTGTGCTTGGCGCGCAGAAGCGCCTCCAGGTCGTGGACCCGTATCTCTGCTCTCTCAAGCGTCCTCGCAAGCCACTTGGCGGCCAGGAACTCCGCGATCGTCCGGTGACGGGGAACGAGCACGCCGTCGGCCCTCATGCGAAACAGGCCCGTTCCGGTCGCGTCCGCCACGCGCACCGGGTTGTGCCGGTCGCTTGACAGGTCCGCCGCGCCGGGAAGCCCGTTGTTCTTGCGGGTCCAGATCCCCTCGGCGCCCGACAGCAACAGCTGGGCAAAGACAAACCCGGCCGTGTCGAGCAGCTCGTCCGCCTTGTGGCGGTGCCGTCTCCCGGCCTGTCCGCGCGTCGGGCGCGTCTCTCTCGCCAGCGCAAGGCAGGCGCGCTCGTGCAGGTCGCGCCGGGACTCCGGCCACGCCTTCCCGGCCGACTTCAGGAGCATCCCGAGGAGCTGGGGGTTTCCGAGCAGGGGCGCCAGCCCGCGCTGTCGGGCCTCGTCGAGGATCTCTTCCCCGTCGCGCCCGGTGTCCGACGCGCTCACGATCCGCGTGATCCCGTCATCGTTCAGGGGAAGGAGTGTCCCGACCGTCGGGGCCTGCCCCCACTTTTCCCGGATGAGCCTGGCGCCGTCCGCCGCGGCCCAGTCCGCGGACCTGCAGGTGAGGACGAAGCTCGCCGTCCGGAAATGGCCGAGATGCCTGATCACCTCGGCGACGATCTTGCCGGGATCGGCGGCGGCCACCGCATCGACCTCGTCGATGACGGTCTTCTTGGGGAACGCCTCCTCCCGCAAGGGACTGTGCGCGGGCAGGGCAGTGGCGCTTACGCTTGTCGCGGTCCCCGATCTCCCGCAAAACTGCTCCACGAGCCGGGTCTTGCCGATGCCCGGCTCGCCAAGGACCACCAAGGGTCCCTCGGTTGCGAAGAACTGCCGCTCACCACGCTCAACTGGCCGCCCGAGGTCGTCATAGACCACCAACCGGCGCTCAATGTGTGGCGTTGCCTGCGCTTGGCGTGCCCGCCGCACCTTGGCCGCCATCCCCAGTGACGGGATTGACACGGGCACCCCGGACCGTGCCCGGTGCGCAGCCCGTGTCTCCTTGGTCATTGCCTGTGCGTTCGGCTCGGTTGCTCCGTTTGCGATGCCGCCGTGGGGCGACTCAAGCCCTGCTATTGTAGCATGCATCCCCGGCGCCGGCGCGGCTCGGGGCGCCCGGCAGGGCTGTCAGTGGCGCGTTGTTGTGCCCGGCCCACCGGGATGTTCCGGTTGTGCGGCGCGACTTGGACCGCGAGGGGACGTTTCCCACACCCTGTCGCTACTGCGCGGCGTTCTCGGAGAGGTGCCTTTCCAGCTCCCGCAGGCGTTCCGGGGTGCCGACATCGAGCCAGTGGGCGGTGACTTGCTCCCCGCTGACCTTGCTCGCCGAGACCAGGGGGAACAGGACATCGGCCAGCCGCACTTTCTCCCCCTTGCCGATCTGGGCGAACATCTCGGGGTCGAACAGTCCGATCCCGGAGTAGGTCAGGGGGCGTTGGCCACCCGCACGGCTGACCAGCCGCCCGTCGAGGCCGAAGTCCCCGCCCGGGTTGTGTCCGGGGTTCGGGACCAGCGCCAGGTGGGCGACGGTCCCGAGCTCGCGCATGGCGGCGATCCCGCCGTCGCGCAACCCGGCGAGATCGATGTCCGTGTGGACGTCGGCGTTGACGGCCATGAACGTGTCCTTGCCGAGCAGGGGGAGCGCGTTGGCGATCCCCCCGGCGGTCTCCAGCGCCTCCTGCTCCCGGGAGAACAGGATCCGGTTGCCGATCGCGCTCCCGTCGCCGAGCGCGGCGACAACCTGGTCGGCGCGGTCGCAGACGTTGACGACCAGCGGGGAGAGCCCGGCGGCGGTGAGGCGCAGGGCCGCGCGGACGATCAGCGGCTCGCCGCCTGCCGGGAGCAGCGACTTGTGCAGGTCGCCGGGCAGGCGGCCCATGCGCTCGCCCTTCCCGGCGGCAAGGATCATCGCCCTCATTGCGCGGCGCGCTCTTCCCGGAGGTCGGAGACCACGCGGTGGAGCGCCCCCATCCCGGGCAGGCGCGCGACCGTCTCGACCAGGCGGTCCTCCACCAGCGGGAGGTCCCCCAGGTAGGACGGCTTCCCGTCACGGTGGAACAGGCGGCAGAAAATCCCCGCGACCTTGAGAAATCGCTGGGCCCCCGTCCAGTCCAGGTCCTCTCGGAAGGCCTCGTCGCTGGACGGGACCGGGAGTCCGCGCTCCCGCGCCAGGGCGAGGTACTCGGCGATCCAGCGCCCGACGCGCGGCTCCGGCCACCGGACATAGGCGTCGCCCAACAGGGAGAGCAGGTCGTAGGTGACAGGCCCGACCACGGCGTCCTGGAAGTCGAGGATGCCCGGGCACGGCGTGGTCACCATGAGGTTGCGGGAGTGGTAGTCGCGGTGGACCGGCACGGCCGGTTGCGCGTGGGTTCGGCCGGTGATCGTCCCGAACGCATCGGCGAGGACCCGGCCCTCGTGCGCGGTCGGCTCGCGCCCGATGTGTCGGCGGATGTACCAGTCGGGGTAGAGCGCCATCTCGTCCGCGAGCAGCCGGCGGGAGTAGGGGGGGAGTCCCGCGCGGCCCGCGCCGCCGAGGCCTTGGATGGCGACCAGCGCGCGCAACGCCTGCGAGTAGAGCCGGTCCGCGTCGGCGCCGTCGCCGACGGCGCGCAGGTAGGTGGTGTCCCCGAAGTCGGTCATCAGGGCGAAGCCCTGCGCGTCGTCGCTGTGGAGCACCGCCGGGACGTTCACGCCCGCGCCGGCGAGCGCCGCCGCGGTCTCGCAAAACAGCCGGACGCTCTCCCGCCCCGGGGGGGCGTCCATCAGCATCCAGGTGTTTGTAGAATCGCCCACGCGAAAGTACCTGCGAAAACTTGCGTCTCCGCTGACCAGTGTGATCTCCAACTTGCGACCGAGGGCTTTCTCGGCCCAGGCGGCTCTCGATCGGCCTCGTGGGTCCATGTTGTCCGGGAAGGTGCCCGATTCTAGCCGGGGCCGCCTGCCGGCGTTGTTGCTGGCGTTGGCGCTGGCTGTCGCGCCCGGCGCGGCGCGCGCGGACGACGGGGAGGAGGACGGCGGCGGGCTGCGCCTGGAGGCGGACCGGATCGAGACGTTGGGCGAGGGCCGGGTGCGGGCGCTGGGATCTCCCCGGATCCGCTTTCCGTCCGGGGAGCTGTCGGCCGACGAGATCGAGGTGTCCGAGCCGGAGCGCGAGATTCGCGCGTCGGGCAACGTGATCCTGCGCGACGACCTGGGCAACATCGTGCGCGGGGAGGACTTGCGCTTCGACTTCGGCGAGCGCGCCGGGCGCCTTTCGCCGGCGGACGCCGTCACCGGGGAGGACGGGCGCGTGCGCTTCGGCGGGGCATCCGCCGATGTCGCGGGCGACCTCTACACGCTGTCGGACGCCTACTACACCACGTGCCCGGCGGACATGGAGGTCTGGAAGGTCGTCGCGGACCATTTCGTGTTGGACGCGGCCGGGGAGGTCGCCCGGATGGAGGGAGTCCGGCTGCGGGTCGGAGACGTCCCGGTGCTCTACCTTCCGTTCATGTCGGTGAGCACGGACCGCGAGACGCGGCGGACCGGGTTCTTGGCGCCGAACCTGGAGCAGCGCAGCGGCCGCTACGGGTTGCGCACCCCGTTCTACGTCAACCTGGCGCCCAACTACGACGCGACGATCGAGCCGGTGCTCGCCCCGGAGAACGGGGTGTTCGTGGAGGGCGAGTTCCGTTACCTTCAGCGCCGGCACGAGGGGGTCGCGCGCGCGGGCCTCGCCCCGGACGACCGGGGGTACGGCGGCCAGTCCAGGAGCGCCATCCGGCTGGACCACGCCGGCCGGGGACCGGGCGGCCTGCGTTGGGGGGTCGAGGCGATGCGCGTGTCTGACGACGACTACCTGCGGGACTACTCCGACGACACGGACCTGATCGCCGAGCGCAACCTGCCGCTGTTGGCATTCGTGGAGGGGGAGGGCGAGCGCTGGCAGGCGCGCGCGGAGGTCGAGCACTTCCAGCACATCCGCGACGACACGGAGTCCCCGTACGACGTGCTCCCGCGCGCGCGCCTGGGCTACGAGGACGACTTCGGCGGAGTCGCGGTGTCGTCCGCCACCGAGATCGCGAACTTCCGGGCGAAGGAGACGGGCCGGGTCGAGGGGCTTCGCCTGCGCGAGTCGGTCCGGGTGTCGCGGACGTTCGGCCCGCTGGTCCCGGCGGTCGGGCTGGACCTCGCGCGCTACTCGCTGGACGACTCGGACACCGACAGCTCGCCCGGCTACGCGGTGCCGTTCCTGACGGTGGACAGCGCGCTGACGCTGAGCCGCCGCGGGCCGATGCTCGGCCGCGAGGTCGAGCAGACGCTGGAGCCGAGGCTGCTGTACGCGTACGCGCCGGAGCGCGGGTTCTCCGGGCACCCGAACTTCGACACGGCGATCGCCGACATCAACTACACGGGCCTGTACAGCCGACGCCGGTTTGTCGGCGGCGACCGGGTGAGCGACGCGAACTTCGTCAGCTACGGGGTGACCTCCCGTCTGTGGGACACCGCGAGCGGCCGCGAGCTGGGGAACATGAGCCTGGTGCAGCGCTTCCACTTCGACCGCCCGGACGTGCTGTTGCCGGCGGAGGGCGCGCACGGCGGGCCGGTCTCCGACCTGTACGTCTCGGCGAACGCCTCCCCGGCGCGCTGGCTGGACCTTGCGGCGCGGCTGGAGTGGAACCCGGACCGCTCGGCGATCGACCGCGTGGAGCTGGAGGGCCAGGCCCGCGGCGGCGACGACAAGGTGCTCAACGTCGCGTTCCTCGACATCCGCGAGGAGACGGACAACTCCGACAGCGACATGCGGGTCCAGGCGCTGTTCCCGCTTGGGGGACACACGTCCGGGGTGCTGACCGCCGACTACAGCCTCGAGGAGAACCACCTGTCGAAGGGGGTGGCGGGCCTGGAGCACGAGGGCGACTGCCGGTGCTGGCGCGTCGCGTTCCTGGTGGAGCGCTATGTCGAGAGCGAGGGCAACAACGACACCTCGCTCTTCTTCCGCGTCGACCTGTTGGGGCTGGGCGGCTTCGGCGACAACGACTTCCGCGCGCAGCGGCGCGAGATCCGGGACTTCTGGTGAGCGGGCGGCGCGCGGGCGCGCCCCGGTGGGCGCGCCGGTGAGCGGGGCGGCGGATCCCGCCGGCGGGTTTGGCGCGCTCGCGGGGGAGTGGTGGGCCCCCGGCGGGAGCCTGCGGTTCCTGCACCAGGTCAACCCGTTGCGGTTGCGTCACGCCCAGGCGCAGGTCGGCCCGGTCGCGGGCCTGCGCGTCGCGGACGTCGGCTGCGGGGGCGGGATCTTCAGCGAGGCGCTGGCGCGGGCCGGGGCCGAGGTCGTCGGCATCGACCCGTGCGCGGAGGCGATCGCGGCGGCGCGCGCGCACGCGCGCGAATCCGGGCTGGACATCGACTACCGGGTGTCGGACGCCGGGCGGCTCGCGGCGGAGGAGCGCGGGGGCTTTGACGCGGTGACGTGCCTGGAGGTGCTGGAGCACGCCGCGGACCCGCGCGCGGAGGTCGCGCGGATCGCCGGGCTGGCGCGCCCGTCCGGGCGCGTCCTGTTCTCGACGATCAACCGGACGCTTCGGGCCTACCTGCTGATGGTCGTGGCGGTCGAGGAGGCGCTGGGGATTCTGCCGAGGGGGACCCACTCCCACGGGGCGTTCATCCGCCCCGGCGAGCTCGCGGGATGGTGCCGGGAGGCCGGGCTGCGGGTGACGGACGTCACCGGGCTGAGGTACAGCCTGTTCGGCAAGCTGTACCTGCTCGATCCGCGCGACACCTCGGTGAACTATTTCCTGACGGCGGCGCGGGGCTGAGATGGCCGGGGGGGTGTTCTTCGACCTGGACGGCACGTTCGCCGACACGGCGCCGGACATGCTGTCGGCGCTCAACCGGATGCGCGCGGAGGCGGGCCATGCGCCGCTGACGGTCGGCGAGGTGCGCCCGCACATCTCGGCGGGGGCGCGCAACCTGCTGGAGATGTTCCTCCCCGACGGCGGGGAGGACAAGGCGCGCCGGCGCGCGCGCTACCTGGAGCACTACGAGGGGACCCGCTACCGCGAGACCCGGCTGTTCGACGGGATCGACGGGCTCGTCGGCGCGCTTGACGGCGCCGGGGTGGCGTGGGGGATCGCGACCAACAAGCCGGAGCGCTACGCCGCGCCGATCCTGTCGGGGCTTGGGATGGACGGCCGGCACGCCTGCCTGCTGTGCCCGGAGCATTGCGCGCGGCCGAAGCCGTACCCGGACATGCTGCTCGCGGCCGCGGAGATCGCCGGGCGGGAGCCCGGCGAGTGCTTCTACATCGGCGACGACCGCCGGGACATGGAGGCCGCCGCCGCGGCCGGGATGGGGTTCATCGCCGCCGGGTGGGGATACTGGACGGTGCCGCCCGACGGGCGCATCCGGGTCGCGGCCACCCCGGCCGAGGCCGGGGCGCACATCCTGCCGGCGGCCGGGCCGGGATGACCGCCCGGCGGCGCCCGGGGACGCCGGCGGGGAGTTTGCCCGTATAATCCGCCCTTTTGGAGGAACGATGGCGAACACACCGCAGTCGAGGAAGCGTGCGCGCCAGGAGCCGGGGCGGCGCATGCGCAACGTGATGCTGGTCACGCGCTTTCGCACGTACCTGAAGAAGGCGCGCGCGGCGGCGGCCGCGGGCGACGCGGCGGCGGCCCGGGAGGCCTTCGCCAAGTTCGCGAGCATCGCCGACAGCTCGGTCGGCAAGGGGATCGTGCACCGCAACAAGGCGGCGCGGCTGAAGCGCGCGCTGTCGGTGTCGCTGAGGCGACTGTCGGCCGGGTCGGTCCCGGCCGGGCCGGGGACGGCCTAGAACGAGAACGCCCGGCGGAAGGAGCCCGGCTGTTGCTCGGCGGGGGCGCGGGCCTCCTCGAGCTCGGCCGCGTGGGCCTCGGTGACCAGGCTGTTCTCCCGGGCGAAGCGCATGAGGAAGCGGTAGAGGCGCGGCTCGTGGTCCTCCAGGCCCTTGTCGACCAGGATGCACTTGCTCCCGTTGAGGGCGACGACCTGGACCAGGCCGATGCATCTCTTGAACTCCTCGTCCTCGAGGCAGGTGATGGTGCTTTGCAGGCGCTCGGCCCAGTCGCTGGGCCGGAACCGCTTTCCGTCGGTGGTCTCGTTCTTGATCAGCAGGTATCGCTGGTCGGGCTCGGCCGCCTCCTTGGTTGCGCTCATGATCTCGCTCAGGACGTCTAGCATTCGGTGTCCGTTCGTGTTGCCTAGGGGTCCATAGTAGTATAAAGGCGCCCGATTTCCAAGGGAATGCCCCCGCGAGCGATGAATTTCGTCGATTTTTGCAGTTTAAACGACAGTTCGGTTGCCGGGCTGATCGCGCGCGCGCGCCGGCTGAAGCGCGACCGCGGGAACGGCGCGATGCGCCGGACCCTTTCCGGGAAGGTGCTGGCGATGATCTTCGAGAAGCCGTCGACGCGCACGCGGGTGTCGTTCGAGGCCGGGATGGCGCAGCTCGGCGGGCACGCGATCGCGATCGCCGGGGCGGACTCGCAGATGTCGCGCGGCGAGCCCGCGGAGGACACGGCGCGGGTGCTGTCATCGATGAGCGACGCGATCATGGTTCGGGCTGTGCGCCACGACCTGATCGAGCGTTTCGCGTCGTCGTCGTCGGTCCCGGTGATCAACGGGCTGTCGGACCGCGGGCATCCCTGCCAGGTGCTGGCCGACCTGATGACGGTCGTCGAGCGCCGCGGCTCGCTCGACGGGGTGCGCGCGCTGTGGGTGGGGGACGTGAACAACGTGTGCCGCTCCTGGATCGAGGCGGCCTCCGTGCTGGGCCTGGACCTGACGGTGTCGGCCCCGCCGGGGCTGGCGGGCGACCGCGGCGCGCTGTCGGCGGCGGGCGTGGCGTACGAGGAGGACCCGCACCGCGCGGCGCGCGGCGCGGACGTGGTGGTCACCGATGTCTGGCTGAGCATGGGCGACGAGTCGTCGGAGGAGAAGGCGCGGGCGCTGGCGCCGTACCGGGTGACGCGCGCGCTGCTGGCGGAGGCGGCGGCGGGCGCGATGTTCATGCACTGCCTGCCGGCCCGCCGCGGCGACGAGGTCGAGGCGGAGGTGATCGACGGCCCCCAGAGCGCGGTGTGGGACGAGGCGGAGAACCGCCTGCACGCGCAGAAGGCGCTGCTGGAGTGGCTCGTACTCGGCGAGATTCCCGGGGAGGGCGCGTGAGCGCCGGGCGCGCGCGCAAGGTGGTGCTCGCCTACTCGGGGGGGCTTGACACCTCGGTGATCCTCGCGTGGCTGCGGGAGACCCACGGTTGCGAGGTGGTGACGTTCACCGCCGACATCGGCCAGGGCGAGGAGCTGGGCCCGGCGCGCGCGAAGGCCGAGCAGATGGGCGTGCGGGAGATCTTCGTCGAGGACCTGAGGGACGAGTTCGTCCGCGACTTCGTGTTCCCGATGTTCCGCGCGAACGCGACCTACGAGGGGGAGTACCTGCTGGGGACCAGCATCGCGCGCCCGCTGATCGCGCGGCGCCAGGTGGAGATCGCGCGCGCGTGCGGCGCGGACGCGGTCGCGCACGGCGCGACCGGGAAGGGCAACGACCAGGTGCGCTTCGAGCTCGGCTACCTCGGGATGGCGCCCGACCTCAGGGTGATCGCCCCGTGGCGGGAGTGGGACCTGACGTCGC
>CAZZIL010000464.1:0-5857 GCA_964654265.1 uncultured Gammaproteobacteria bacterium
GTCGAAGAGTTGGCCGACGGGGACCTCGGCGCCCATGCGCGCCCGGGGTTCGGGAGCCGGCGTCGCGCGTCCCGGCGTCTCGCGCGGGACCGGGGCGCCCGGCGGACCGGGCGGCTCCGGCGCAAGGCCGGGCATCGGCGGCGTCGGGCCGGGCGGCGCCTCGGGCGGCGGGCGCCGGTCGCGCACCGGGAAGGTCTGCGGGGAGCGAACGGCGCCTCCCCGGCCGAGCATGTCGGGCAACCCGGTCCCGGGGGGCGAGGCCAGCGGCCCGGAGAACGCCTCGCGGATCGAGCGCGCGAGGTAGTCGAAGGTCTCCCTCGGCGACTTGAAGCGCACCTCCATCTTGGCGGGGTGGGCGTTGACGTCGACCAGTTCCGGCGGCATGTCGAAGAACAGCACGTACTCGGCGTCGCCCCGCGGGGCGACGTCGCGGACGCCCTCGCGCACCGCGCGGATCAGCAGCCGGTCGCGGACGAAGCGGCCGTTGAGGTAGATGAACTGCCGGTTCGACAGCGTGCTCGCGCTGGTGTGCTCCAGGATGCTGACCAGCCCGCGCAGCGCGAGGCGGTTGCCGGGCACGTTGACCGGGCGGGCCCGGTCGGCGAAGCCCTGGCCGACGACGCTCGCCGCGCGCGCGGCGAGGTCCTCCGCCCGGTACAGCTCCTTGCGCTTCCCGTTCGCGCACAGCCTGAACGTCACGCCGGGGTTGCCGGCCGCGATCCTGAGGAACGCCAGCCGGCAGTGGCTCCCCTCCGTCGACGACGACCTCAGGTGCTTCCGGCGCACCGGCAGGTCCGCGAAGAAGTCGCGCGCGACGATCTCGGTGCCGGGCGCCATCGGCTTGGGCGCCGGGTCGCCGCCGGCCGCGTGCCCCTCGCACTCCATGGTCCAGCCGTGCTCCTCGCCCTCCTGGCGGCTGGAGATTGTCAACCGGCTGACGGCGTTGATGCTCGCCATCGCCTCTCCGCGGAACCCCATCGTGCGGATTCGGCCGAGGTCCTCGGGCACGCGGATCTTGCTGGTCGCGTGGCGGTCGACGGCGAGGCGCATGTCGTCGCGTGCGATGCCCGACCCGTTGTCGCGCACGTTGATGTACCTGATCCCCCCCTCGGACACGTCCGCGCTGATCATCGTCGCGCCGGCGTCGAGCGCGTTCTCCATCAGCTCCTTGAGCGCCGACGCCGGGCGCTCGATCACCTCGCCGGCGGCGATCTGGTTGGCGAGCAGCTCCGGGAGCTTCCTGATTCGGGCGGCGGTCATTCCGGGTTGAGCGCGATCTTGTGGTAGTCCCTATGATACCCGCCGATCGCCGCCGCGATCCGGTCCGCGATCCTCTGGCGGTACTCCCCGCTGGCAAGCAGGGCCGACTCCTCGGGGTTGCTCAAGAAGCCGGTCTCGACGAGCACCGACGGGATCGACGGCGACTTGAGCACGGCAAAGCCGGCCGACTCGATGTCGTCTCCGTGGGTGTGCGCCACCTCCGCGATGTGGTGGCGCACCGCGCGGGCGAGCTGCTCGCTCGCCACGCGCTTGCTGTCGGCGCTCATCGCCCTGAGCAGGTCCCGGTCCGACTCGCCGCCCGCCACGAAGTCGGTGTCGACGCCGCCGATCAGGTCCGACAGGTTCTCCTGCTCGGCGAGCTCGCGCGCGAAGCGGCTGCTCGCGCCGCCCTCGGAGAGGACGAAGATCGAGGCGCCGCGCGGCGTCGGCGTGTGGAAGGCGTCGGCGTGGATCGACACGAACAGGTTCGCGTTCGCGCGGTGGGCCTTCCTGACGCGCCCGGCGAGCGGCAGGAAGCGGTCGGTCTCCCGGGTCAGCAGCGCGCTGATCCCGTCGGCCTCGTCGAGCAGCGCCTTCACCCTGAGGGCGATGTCGAGCACGACGTCCTTCTCGAGGAGGCCGGATTTCGCGACCGCTCCGGGGTCGTCGCCGCCGTGGCCGGGGTCGAGCATGACGATGTACGGGTTCAGCGACGCGAGCAGCCGGCGGATGCGGTCCTCCTTGGGGATCCCCGCGGGGACCTCGGGCGCCGGCTGCTCGGCGGCGCCGTCCTCCTGTTGCTCGGCGCTGAGTTGCCGCAGCAGGTCGAGCAGCGGGTCCGGCGGGACCGCGGGCGACACCTCGATGATCAGGCGGTGCCGGTAGCGCCCGTACGGCTCCTGCGGGTGGTCGCGCACCAGCACATCGTCGTTCAGGTCGAACACGACGCGGAGCCGTCCCGGGCTGTTCCGGCCCGCCCGCAGCGCGGCGATGTACGGCCGGGCGGCCGTGGTGTCGGCGGCGTTGATCACCGGCACGGTCCCGTCGCCGCGCCGGGTGTGTATGTCGAACACCAGCCGGTCCGGGTCGCGCAGGAAGAACCGGGTGTGGCTGATCGGCGTGTCGGACTCGAAGACCACCTGCACCGTCTCCTTCGATGGGTACAGGCGCACCGAGAGGTCGTCCGCGTCGTCGGCCGGCGCCACCGCCGGGGCGACAAGCGCCACCGCGGCCGCCAGCCTCAGGAGAGCCGCTCGCAGCATTTTGCGCCCCAGTCGCTGTGCGCGACGACGCTCAGGTCGCGGAGGTCCTCGCGCGCGCCCATTCCCATCTCGACGAGCAGGTCGGGGACCGGGAGGTCCCCGGCGTTCGACGGCCACTCGACCAGGCACAGGTCGAGGTCCTCCATCTGCTCGGCCATCCCGGCGCCGACCCACTCCCCGCGGTCGGCGCAGCGGAAGAAGTCCATGTGGCCGATCCGCCTCCCGCCGGCCTCGTAGGTCTCGGCCAGCGAGAACGTCGGGCTGGCGCAGGTCCCCTCGACCCCGGCCGCCCGCAGCAGGGCGGACGCGAAGACCGTCTTGCCGGCGCCCATCGGCCCCTGCAGGTGGATCACGCACCTCTCCGGGAGCATCCCGCCGACCGTCTCGGCGACGCGCCGCACCGCGGCCTCGTCAAGGCCGGGCAGCCTCGCCTGCCGCCTGCCGGGAACCACGTCAGTCGACGACCGACCAGCGCTTGCAGATCGGCATCCGCCAGTCCTTGCCGAAGGCGCGGCGGGTCACGGTGATGCCCGGCGGCGCCTGCCGGCGCTTGTACTCGCTGCGGTCGAGCATCGCGAGGACCTCCCGGGCGCGCGGGCCGTTCTCCCGGACGATCTTCGGGTGGTCCTCCATCCGCTCCATGTACGCCGCCACCACCGCGTCAATGGTCTCGTACGGCGGGAGGCTGTCCTGGTCGGTCTGGTCCGGGCGCAGCTCCGCGCTCGGCGGCCGGTCGATGATCCGCCGCGGAATGGTCTCCCGCTCCCGGTTGAACTCCGCGGCGATGTCGTAGACCATCCCCTTCGCGACGTCCTTGAGCACGGCGAACCCCCCGGCCATGTCGCCGTACAGGGTGCAGTAGCCGCAGGCGAACTCGCTCTTGTTGCCGGTGGACAGGACGATGTGCCCCCACTTGTTCGAGAGCGCCATCAGCAGGTTGCCGCGGATCCGCGCCTGGATGTTCTCCTCGGTGACGTCCTCGCCGGCCCCGGCGAACGCGCCGGCGAGCGTCTCGGTCATCGCCCGGTGGACGCCGTCGATCGGGAGGTCGACCGTCCGCACCCCAAGGTTCGCCGCGAGCGCGGCCGCGTCCTCGACGCTCATCGCCGACGTGAACCGCGACGGCATCGTCACGCCGACCACGCGGTCGGCGCCGAGCGCGTCCACCGCGACCGCGAGGGTGACCGCGGAGTCGATCCCGCCGGAGAGGCCGAGCAGCGCGCCCTTGAACCCGCTCTTTTCCACGTAGTCGCGGACGCCGACGGCCAGCGCCCTCCTGAGCGTCCGCGGCGGACGCTCGGACGGGAGCTCCACCTCGGGGAGCTCCCGGCCAGGGTCGATGTCGACCACCTCGACCGCCTCCTCGAACGACGGCAGCACCCGGACCAGCCGGCAGTCCGGGTCCACCACAAAGGAGGTCCCGTCGTAGACGTGCTCGTCCTGGCCGCCGACCATGTTCACGTAGACCAGGTGGCTGTTGAGGTGGCCGGCGGCGCCCACCCCCCAGTGGTACCGGCTCGCCTCCTTGCCCAGGTAGTAGGGCGACGCGTTGAGCACGACGACGACGTCCGGGACCTGGCGCGCGAGCGACGCGACGGCCTCCCCGCCCGCCGCCAGGTCCTCGCAGACCAGCGCCCCGACGCGCAGCCCGTTGACCGTCCAGCACAGCGGCTCCGTCCCGGGCGCGAAGTAGCGCTTCTCGTCGAACACCCCGTAGTTCGGGAGCTCCCGCTTGAAGTAGACCGGGCCGACCCGGCCGCGCCCGACCACGCACGCCGCGTTGTGGAGCCGGCCGCGCTCGCCCCAGACGGTCCCGACCACCGCCGACAGGCCCTCGGGGATCCCCCTCGACAGGTCCTCGACCCCCCGCCGGCACGCGAGGACGAAGCTGTCGTGGTAGACCAGGTCGTCCGGCGGATAGCCGCACAGCCAGCACTCCGGGAAGACCACAAGGTCCGCGCCCTTGCGCCTCGCCGCCTCGCAGGCGCGCAGGGCCTTCGCGACGTTCCCCCTTACGTCACCGACGACCGGGTTGGCCTGGGCAATCCCGACCCTAATGCCGGCCATGGGGGGCCGCCGACGCTCCCACGGCCCGTCAGGCGCCCTTTTCCAGGTACTGCCCGAACCAGGGCTTGGCGCGCATCTTCTCGAACTCCGGGTCGGTCCTCAGCGTCTCGGCGTTGAGCTGCCCGGAGTCCCTGGACTCATCGAGCCACCTGCGGCACTGCCGCTCCTTTCCGTAGAGCGCGTAGAGCGCGGCGAGGAGGAAGTCGTTCTGGTGCGGGCGCCTGAGGTTGCCCTCCTTGAGCGTGTCCGCCGCCTTCTCGAAGGCGGCGGCGCGGCGCTTCCCGTTGGAGTCGACGGCCTTCGCGGTGAGCGCGAGTCCCCAGGCCCGGAAGAACTCGGGGTCGTCGGCGCCCTCCGCGTGCTGCTCGTAGATCTTGAGCGCCTTCGCGAGCTTCCGCCTCGACTGCGCGATGTTGGCGCCGTTGAGCTCGACCGATTCCTTGAAGAGCTCCTGGGCGGCCCGGAGGTCCGCGGCCCGGCCCGGCCGGGCGTCCCCTGCCGCCGGGGACGGTGGCGACGCCGGGGTGGCGCCCGACCCGTTGGTCGGCGCCGACGCCGCCGACGGGGCCTTCGGGCCCGCAGGCGCGGCAGGTGCGGCGGGGACCTCCGGCGCGGCCGGCGCCGGGACCGCGGCCTTTTCCCGGCCGTTCCCGGAGGAGGAGACGGCCGCCTTCTGCTCGCGCACCTTCCTCAGGTTCTCCATGTGCACCCGCGACTGCGAGGCGAGGCGCGCCGCGCCGTCGGGCGCCAAGGGGGAATGCGCCGCCGGCTTGGTCTTGAGAAGCGCGCTCGTCGGCGCGGACGGGTTGCGCCTCGGGACCTCCGGGGCCATGGCGCGCACGCCCGCCGGCGCCGGGAGCGGCTGCTGCCGCGGCGGCGGGACCGGCGACAGCGCCGGGCGCCCGGCAGGCGCCGAGGAAGGCGGCGCCGCGCGCGGCGCCGCGGCGATCTCCCGCTCGACCTGGCGCTCGACCTGGCCGATCTCCTCGGCGGAGATGCCGGCGTCCACGACGGAGGCCGAGCTGCCGAGGTCGTCACCCGCCGAGAACACCTGGATGGCGTCGCGCTCCTTGCGGATGTTGCCGATGGCGCTGGCGGCGCTCTTGACCTTTCCCCATCCGAGGCTGAGCACCCTTTCCGTCCCGCCGCCGATCCTGCCGGCGGCGCCGCGCACCCCGTCGATGAACCCGGAGGCGCGCCCGGCCATCCCGGCGGGCGGCGCGGCCGCCACGGGCGCGGGCGCGGGCGCCGGCTCCGGTGGCGCCGCC
>CAZZIL010000465.1:0-6521 GCA_964654265.1 uncultured Gammaproteobacteria bacterium
GGAGCGCAGCTCCCGCCGGCCGGCGCCCAGGCGGACGCGAGCGGGAGACCCGGCCATGGCGAACAGGAAGACCGGCGCGCTGATCGCCGAGACGACCGAGACCCTGGTCGTGGACGGCGCCGAACGGGAGGTGCTGGTCCGGCGGTTCGACGACGACGCGGACGGCGCGGCCGACCGCGCCGTCGGCTTCATCAAGGTGGGCGGCGACGGCCCCAACGCCGACAGGGACGCCCGGGTGCTGTACTTCGACGACGGGGCCGACGACCGTTCGGCGAACTGCATCGTCAGCTACGAGTACTATGCGAACGGCAAATGGTCGAGCGTGGCGGAGGACCGCGACGGCGACGGCAGGACCGACCGCGAGACCACCTACACCCGCGACGGCGAGGGGAACATCACCGCCCTGCGGATCGTCCTCGACCGAGGGCCGGGAAACCCCAAGGTCACGAAGATCATCGACGACTTCGCCGCCACCGGCTACAGGCCCAACCGGAAGGTGTTCGATTTCAACAACAACGACAACGCCGACCAGACCATCGACTACACCTACCACGCGACCGGCCTGCCGGAGACCGTCACGAGGTACGCGGGCTCCTCCCCCGCCATCGTCCACCGCATCCGCTACGAGCGCGACGCGGACGGCGCCGTGACCGCCGCGTACCGCGAGCGCGACAGGGACGGGAACGGCATCGTCGACCGCGTCGACACCCTTGAGGAATTCGTTCACAACCGGGGGACCGAGACGGCGCCGCAACTGGTGACCTGGCGGCGGCCGGTCAGGAAGGAGTACGACGACGGCGGGGGGACGCGGCCGGACAGCGAGCGGGAGGACGGCGTCGCGGACTGGTCGGAGACCATCGTCTACGCCGAAAACCAGCACTCTCCCTATTTCGTCGCGGTCTACTCGAAGGACAGCGACAACGACGGCGTCTTCGACGTGGTGGTCACCAACACCCGCGACGCCTTCGGCGGGATCCTGGAGAAGCGCTGGGACCGGGACACGGACGACGACGGCGACGTGGATGCGGTCTCGGTCAGCAACCGAAGGTCCGACCGGGAATGGGCCCAGCGGAAATATTTCGACGACGACGGGGACGGCGCCTGGGACCGGGCCGTCCATGTCGGCGACGGCCGCGGCACGGTCATCGACGCGACCGCCGACCCGGAACTGATGGGCGCGGGGCCCGACCGGATCGACGGCCGCGCGGGGGACGACACCCTGACCGGCGGCGGCGGCGCCGACCGGTTCGTCTTCCGGCCCGGCGACGGCGCCGACACGATCACCGACTTCGCCTTCGGCCTGGACCGGATCCTGTTCGCGGGCCCGCTGGAGGCCGGCGACGTCTCCATCCGCTCGACCACGGCGGCGCAGCAGGCGCAGGCGGACGCGATGGCGCGCTACGCCGCGACCGGGGAATGGATGCCGGAGGAGCCGGAAAACCCGTTCGCGGTGGTGGAGGTGGCCATAACGTACAGCGCGGACGGGACCGACGTCGTCACGCTGACCGGACTCAACATCGCGCTGGAGCTGATGACCGAGGACAGCATCGCGTTCATCTGAACGGATGGGGGCGGCCGCATGGCCGCCGTCGAACATTCACCGCGCGGCCGCGGCGCCGCGGCGCCCCGCGGCGGGAAAGGGGCGCCGGCGGGCGCCCGCGGCGGCGCAGAAAGAAGGAGCGAAACATGAAAGCGGACGCCACCGTCATCAAGCACCTGAATCGGGTGCTGGGCAACGAGTTGATCGCGATCAACCAGTATTTCCTGCATTCCAGGATGTACAAGGACTGGGGCCTGCTCAAGCTGGCGGACAAGGAGCACGAGGAGGCCGTCGACGAGATGAAGCACGCCGACCAGCTGGTGCAGCGCATCCTGTTCCTGGAGGGGCTGCCCAACCTGCAGAACCTGGGCAAGCTGCTCATCGGCGAGGACACCCGGGAAATGCTCGAGTGCGACCTGAAACTCGAAATGGCGGCCTGCCCGGACCTCAAGGAGGGGATCGCCCACTGCGAGTCCGTCGGGGACTTCGTGAGCCGCGACCTGCTGAGCTCCATCCTCGACGGCGAGGAGGAGCATGTCGACTGGCTGGAGACGCAGCTGGCGCTGATCGACCGGATCGGGATCGAGAACTACCAGCAGTCCATGATCTAGGGCCGCGGGCCGCCGCCGCCGGGCCCGCCCCATGCGCGCCTGCATCGACCTGGGCTCCAACAGTTTCCACCTGCTGGTCGGGGAGTGGGTCCGGGGCCGGGTCCGGATCGTCGAGCGGCTGAGCGAAAAAGTGCAGCTGGGAGAAAACGTCCGGGACACCGGGCGCATCTCGCCGGAGGCGTTCCGGCGCGGACTCGACTGCCTCGCGCGCTTCAAAACGTTGCTGCGGCGGCACCCGGTCCGGGAATACTGGGCGTTGGGCACCAACACCTTCCGCGTCGCCGAGAACGCGGAGGACTTCATCGAAGCCGCCCGGGGACTGGGCCTCGACATCGCGACCATCAGCGGCGTGCAGGAGGCGATGCTGATCTACGCCGGGGTGATCACCTCGCTGCCGGCGGGCCGCGGGCGCCGGCTGGTGTTCGACATCGGCGGGGGCAGCACGGAGGTCATCGTCGGACGCGGCCACACCCGCCTGCTGACCGAAAGCCTCCCGGTCGGCAGCGTCGCCTGGCGCGACCGCTTCTTCGGCGGCGGCGCCGGCGCCGGCGACTTGATGGAACGCATGGACCGGGCGGCGGCCGAGGCGGCCCGGGCGTTCGCGCGGATCGCGCCGGGGGTCGAGCGGGCCGGCTGGCGCCGGGCCTACGCCTCGTCCGGAACCGCCAAGATGCTGGCGAACGTCTGCGGCGCGCGGACCGGGGACGGCGGCATCATCCGGCGGCGGGCGCTGGACGGGATCAAGCGGCGGATCGCCGAATGCATCGCCGAAGGCGCCGAACTGGAAGGTCTTCGGGAGACGCGCCGGGACCTGCTGCTGCCCGGCTGGAGCGCGCTGACGGGACTGATGGAAAGCTATCGGATCGAGACCGTCCGGTTCAGCCCCACGGCCCTGCGCGAGGGCATGCTGGCCTTCATGGCGAAGCGCAAGGAGGCGCGGCGGTCGCTGGAGCGGGCCGGACTGCCCGGGGCCGTTCCGATGGGCGCCGCGCCGGGCGCCGGCCCGGGGCGCGAGGAGGCCGCGCGATGAGCGCCGGCGATGCGGTTCCGGAGCGCCCCGCCGCCGGCCTCGAGGACATCAAGCGGCGCATGCTGGAGATGGGCGGCATCGCCGAAAAGCAGCTCGCCGACGCGATGGAGGTGATCATGAGCGGCGACGGCGCCCTCGGGGCGCAGGTGGCCGAGCATGAGAAGGAGCTGGACGCCATGGAGGTCGGGATCAACGAGGAATGCCATCGGATCATCATCGGGGGCCGGCTCGACGGCGACGAGCTGCGCCTAGTGCTCGCGGTCATCAAGTCCATCCGGGATCTCGAGCGCATCGGCGACGAGACCGCCAAGATCGCCAAGTCCGGCATCCGGCTGGCGGAGGGGGAGTGGGCCATCGAGCTGGTGGCGACGCGCGACCTGGGAGGCCGGGTCTCGAAGATGGTGAACATGGCCCTGAACGCCTTCGCGCGCGCCGATGCGGCGGCGGCGCGCGAGGTGGTCAGGGAGGACGAGAGGGTCGACCGGGAATACCGCAACGCGATGCGGTCGATGATCGGCCAGATGAAGAAGGATCCGGAGGGCATCAGCCACGTGCTGAACGTGCTCTGGGCCCTGCGGGCGCTGGAGCGCATCGGCGACCACGCCCAGAACATCGCCGAGCATGTGATCTATCAGCTCAGGGACGAGGAGGTCCGGCGGGAAGGCCCGGACGGCTCCCGCCCCTGAGCCCGGCCCGCCATGGACCCGTCCCGGCCCGTCTGGCCCCGCGAGCTCGCGGGACTGGCTTCGCTCCTGGCGCTGAGCGGCGCGGCCGGCTGGCTGGCCGGTCTCCCGCTCGCCGCGCCCGCGGCGGCGCTGCTCCTCTGGTCGGGCTACATCCTGCGCCGGATGCGTCGGTTGGAGCGGAGCGCGGCCGGTCGGCTGCGGGATCTCTACGACAGGGCGCAGAAGTCCTCGACGGCCCTTGAAATCGGCATCGTGATGGTCGAGGGGGACGAGCGGCTGGAGTGGTGGAACCGGACGGGAGAGGACCTGCTCGGCCTCCGGCATCCCGAAGACCTGGGCCGGCCGGTGACCAGCCTGGTCCGCGATCCCCGCTTCGTCGAGTACTTCGGCGGCGGGCCGCGCCCCGAGCCGCTGCGGTTCAGCGCGCCGGGGAGCGTCAACCGGATGCTCGAATGCCGGATCGCCCGGTACGGCGAAAGCGGGCGGCTGATGGTCTTCAGGGACATCACCCGGCTGCATCGGCTCGAGCAGATGCGCACGGACTTCGTCGGCAACGTGTCCCATGAGCTGGGCACGCCGATCACGGTGATCAAGGGCTACCTCGAGGCCATCATGGCCAACATGGAGGATCTGGATGAGAAGTGGCGGCGCCCCGTGCGGCAGATGCACCAGCAGTCCGTGCGCATGGGGAACCTGGTCAACGACCTGCTGCTGCTCTCCTCGCTGGAGACCCAGTCGCTTTCCGAACGGCAGGAGCGGATCGACCTGTCCGGACTGCTGGACGAGATCCGGCACGAGACCCAGCATGTCTTCGACAGCAAGGGCCACGCGCTCGGCATCCACTGCCGCCGGGACATCCGGCTCGTCGGCGACCGCAAGGAGATCTACTCCGCCCTGTCCAATCTGGTCAGCAACGCCGCCAAATACACCCTCCGCGACGGAAGCATCGCGGTCAAGGCGTACTTTTCCGGGCCCTCCTTCGACGTCGCGGTCATCGACAACGGCATCGGGATCGAAAGCAGGCACATTCCGCGCCTGACCGAGCGGTTCTACCGCATCGACGCCGGCCGCTCGTCCGAAACCGGCAGCACCGGCCTGGGGCTCGCCATCGTCAAGCATGTCCTGGCCCGCCACGGCGCCGAGCTGGAGATCGACAGCGAACTGGGAGGAGGCAGCCGCTTCGTCTGCCGCTTTCCCGTCGATCGGGTCGCGGTCGAGGCCGGGCGCGCGGACGGACCCGCCGCGGAGGGCGGCTGAACCGTTTCCACTTCGGAGATACGCGGATGCGAACACTCAGAGAAGGCGCGCTCGAGGGCTGCCTGGTGATCGACCTGTCCCGGGTGCTGGGCGGCCCCTACTGCACCCAGGTGCTGGGCGATCACGGCGCCGACGTGGTCAAGATCGAGCCGCCGCAGGGCGACGAGACCCGGGACTGGGGCCCGCCGTTCCATGAGGGCGACTCCGCCTATTTCCTGGGCGTCAACCGCAACAAGCGGGCGATGGGCCTCGACCTGGCCCGGCCCCAGGGCCGGGAGCTGCTGCTGCGGATGCTGGAGAAGGCGGACGTGTTGGTCGAGAACTTCAAGCCCGGCACGATGGAGCGCTGGGGGCTGGGCTACAAGGAGACCCTGTCCGGGCGCTTCCCCCGGCTGGTGCACTGCCGCATCAGCGGCTTCGGCGGCGACGGCCCCTGGGGCGGCTTGCCGGGCTACGACGCCATCGTCCAGGCCATGGCCGGGTGGTTCAGCATCAACGGCGAGCCGGAGGGCGGGCGCACCCGGCTGGGGCTCGCCGGCGTCGACATGGGCTCCGGGCTGTACTCGGCGACGGCCATCCTGATGGCCCTGCTGGAACGCGGGCGCTCCGGCAAGGGCCAGTTTTTGGACGTGACGCTGTACGACTGCGCGGTGTCCCTGATGCATCCCCACGTGCCGAACCACGCCTATTCCGGGGAGGTGCCGGGCCCCACCGGGAACGCCCACCCGAACATCAGCCCCTACGATGCGTTCCGGACCGCCACCGGCGAGATCTTCATCGGCGCCGGCAACAACCGGGCGTTTTCCCGGCTGTGCCGGGAGTTGGGCTGTCCGGAGTTGGCGGAGGATCCCCGCTTCGCCGACAACAGCGACCGGGTCGGCAACAGGGAGGCGCTCAAGAAGGAGCTCGAGTCGCGCCTCGCGCGGCGCGACGGCGCGGAGGTCTGCGGCCGGCTGTCCCGGGCGGGCCTGGCCGCGGGGCCCGTCCACGACACCCGCCAGGTGATGGAGCATCCCCACACCCGCCACCGGGGGATGGTCGTCGAGAAGGACTGGTACCGGATGTCCGGCATCCCGGTCAAGATGTCCCGCAGCAAAGGCGCGATCCGGCTCCTGCCGCCCCGGTACGGGGAGCACACCCGGGAGCTGCTGGCGGAATTCGGTCTCTCCCGGGCCGAAATCCGCGATTTGCTGACCGAGGGGGTCGCGCTGGAAACCCGCCGGAAATGATCGTTGCGGGACCGGCGGTCTGCGCCGCGCCGGCGTTCGATCGAAGGTTCCTTGGGGGTATGGGCGGGTCGAAGCGTGGCCGCAACGGGCGCGAGGCAAGACAGGGGCAAGACAAGGGACCGTCTCTTGATTGATTGACCGGGGGGGGGGGGGGGGGCGTATACTGCC
>CAZZIL010000466.1:0-1920 GCA_964654265.1 uncultured Gammaproteobacteria bacterium
CCGGGGGGCGAATGTCCCCCCTCATCGACCGACTTGCCCATCTGCCCTCCTGCTCCCAAGCCCCGTGACGACATCCCGACCAGGCCCAACCGCGGACATGATCAGGATGCTCAAAGCGGACATTATCAAAGTGCCGCCACACACACGGTGACCGCGGGTGCACCGGATCCCCAGACCGAACGCCCGCCGCCATGCCCTGTGCGCGGCGGCGCCAGCGGGGAAACATGCCGGGAGATGGCCGAGAGACGGGTGCGACCGCATCCTGTTCTGCAGGGTGGCACCGAAGGCGCCACCGCGAACAGGCGGCGTTGCCGCACCGCCGCGCGACCGCCGGGCCGGGCGGCCGGGAGACGCAACCGCCTCGGGGCGCGATGCTCACGCAGGCGGTGTGAGACCGCGAGACGGTGTATGATTGCCCCATGACGGAAACCCAGAACCCCTTCAGGCCCGGCATGGGGGTCATGCCGCCGCTCTTGGCCGGGCGCGAGCGGGCGACAGCCAGATTGTCGGGCGGGTTGCGCAGGATTCTTGCCGGCGAGCCCGGTCACTGTGTTGTCATGTACGGTCCGCGCGGCAACGGCAAGACCGCCTTGCTGAGCCAACTAGAGAAGGAGGCGAGCGAGTTGGGCATCCACACCTACGAGCTGCTGTCGGATACGCCCACGGACAGCTCCCAGGCGCCCTGGAAACTGCTGGGGACCACCCCGCGAGCGAGAGAGACAACGGCGAAGGGGTCCGGGGGGGTGCCCGGGCTCGGCGGGGCGAGCGTGGAAAAGAAGTGGCTCTCTGTCGAGACCGTTCTTGGCGAACTGCAGTCCAACACCGGTCCGGCCCTTCTGTTGGTCGATGAGGCGCACGTCCTGCCGCCGGACCTTGCCAGGCCTCTCCTTCACACCGTCCAGCGGTGCTTTCGCCAAGGGTCTCCGTTGCTGGTCCTTCTTGCCGGCACCCCGGGACTGCCATCGAACCTCGGGAAAGCGGACGCCAGCTTCTGGGAGCGGGCAACCCGTCTCAAGATCGGTCGCCTTGAGACCGATGACGCGGTCCGGGAGGCCCTGAGGAGACCGGCCGAGGAGTCGGGATTCCCTATCGATGACGATGCGCTGGAGCTGCTTGTCCTTGAGAGCCAGGCGTACCCGTTCTTCATCCAGCTGCTTGGCCAAGCCGCCTGGGAGGAGAGTTACGTACGGGGGAACGGGCCCCGCAGGATCACGCTGGCCGATGCACAGGCGGCCTTGGACATCGTGAACGGCGAGAGGGAAGACTTCTACAGGGCCCGCCGCAAGGAGATCAAGGAGCAGGGCGTCTTGCGGATGGCCGAGATGGTCTCGAGGCTGGTGATCGCCCAGCCGGACCAAAGGTTGCACTGGAGGACGCTGAAGGGCGAGATAGAGAAGGACCCGGAGCTTCCGCCCGTCAACGACGCATGGGACCGTGCCCAGGAGAGCCTGGACAAGCTGGAGAAGCTGGGCCTGATCTGGGAGGTCAACGGCGGCAACTGGGAGCCTGGCATCCCGTCGCTTTGCCGGTACATTGACAGCGAGAGGGGGAGGTGAGTCCCTTGCGGGCGGACTCCGGCTGTCACCCGGGGAGCTGAGGCACGGCAACCGCGGGGCATCGGGACGCGCGGCCGAGCGTCCGCTGGCGGCAGGCGCGGCCGCCCTGCGGCGGAATGGGCGGGTGGGTCTGGATGGACTTGAACCAACGACCTCGCGCTTATCAAGCGCGCGCTCTAACCGACTGAGCTACAGACCCGGCTTGCCGGCGGATTATATCCCTGTCGGCGCCCCGCGGCGCAAGAAACCCCGCGCCCGCGCCGCCGTGCGCCGCCCGGATCGGCGGTCCTGGCGTAAAATCCGCCCAAGGCGGGCGATGCCCGGCAACGGCACCCTTTGCGGAGAGGCACGATGGAGACGCAGA
>CAZZIL010000467.1:0-7919 GCA_964654265.1 uncultured Gammaproteobacteria bacterium
CCCCGTCAAGCCCGCTCTCCTCGCCAAGGAACCCATGGTCCGGGTAACGAACCGCCAGCAGGTCGCGAATCAACCGCTCCGACTCGCGGTCGACGCTCGTCACCCAGCTCCCCTTCTTCCTGGAGGACCGCACCGACCCCATGTTCTGCGCGCCATCGCGGATAAGCTTCCCGGCCTCCCTAACCGTCCCGATGGCAAGCTCTAGGTGTGCACTTCCCATTGCCTGTGGCGCTATTCTACTTTCACGCCGACAGCCGCCGGCACAAGGCAACCAAGACGCCCCCGGAAGCCCCGGATCCGAGGACGGGGACCCGGCCCCTGGCGAACGATCCCGCGCGGTCTCCCGTCCCGTGCCCGGTCCGATCCCCGGGTCCCGGCAACGGCCGCCCGGCGAATGTCGCGCAACCGCCCCGGGCAAGGCGCCGGGCCCGCCGTCCCGCGCGGCTCAGCCGCGGATGCGCTCCCCCGCCGGGTCGTGAAGGGGACCGAGGTGGAGATCCGCCGGAACCCTCTCCTGGGCGACCACGAGCTCGTAGGAGCCGCCCCCCAGATGGTCGTCGTCCACCCCGTCCTCGGACCGCACGTAGCCGTAGCCGATCGGCTTGCCGACCGTGTGGCCGAACCCGCCGCTTGTCAGGTAGCCTGCATACAACCCGTCCCTGAGGATGGTCTCCCGCCCGAGGAGCACGACCTCCGGGTCGTCGACAGTGAGGCACGCCAGGCGTTTTTTCGGGACCTCGCGCGCCGCCTTCTCCGCCGCCGCGCGGCCGACAAAGGCGGTGTCCGTCTTGAGCTTGACGGCCCACCCGAGCCCGGCCTCGAACGGCGAATCGTTGGGGGTGATGTCCGACCCCCAGGCCCGGTAGCCCTTCTCCAGCCTGAGCGACTCAAGCGCGTGGTAGCCCACCGGGCGCATCCCGTGCGCCTTCCCCGCCCCCGTCAGCGCGTCGAACACGGCGGCCATCCCCTCCATCGGCACGTGCAGCTCCCACCCCAGTTCGCCCACGTAGGTGACCCTGAGCGCCCGTGCCGCCTGGCCGGCGATCCGCACCTCCCGCACGTGCGCGAACGGGAACGCGGAGTTCGGGAGCCCCTCGCCGGACGCCGCCTCCAGGATGTCGCGGGACCTCGGCCCCATGAGCGTCAGGGTCCCGAGCCGCTCCGTGACATCCTCCAGGGTCGCGTCGCAGCCGGGCGGGATGTGCTCCCGGATCCACGCGCCATCGTGCACCCGGAACCCGGTCCCGGTGACGATGTAGAACCGGCCCTCGGCCAGTCGCGCCACCGTCAGGTCGCACTCGATCCCGCCGCGCGAGTTGAGCATCTGGGTGTACGTCAGCCGGCCGACCGGCCGCGCGACCGTGTTGGCACACACGTGCTCAAGGGCCTCCGCCGCCCCCGGGCCCGTCACCTCGAACTTCGCGAACGACGACTGGTCGAGAATCCCGGCGCGCTCGCGCACCGACCGGTGCTCCTCGGCAACGCGGTCGAACCAGCCCGGCCGCCCCATCGAGTCGGGGACGGTCCGCCTCGCGCCGACCGGGGCGAACCAGTTGGGTCGTTCCCAGCCGAGCTTCGAGCCGAACGCGGCGCCCAGCTCCCCAAGCCGACCGTAGAGCGGCGACACGGTCCTCGGGCGGCCGCTCTCGGGCTCCATGTGCGGGAACGCGATCCCGTAGTGCTTGGCGCACGCCTCCAGGGTGCGGTCGCGCACCCATTCCCGGTCGCGGTGAAGCCCCGAGAAGCGCCGGATGTCGACCGCCCACAGGTCCATGGGGGCCTCGCCGTCCGTCACCCACTGGGCGAGCGCCCATCCGGCCCCGCCGGCGGAGGCGATGCCGAAGGCGTTGAAGCCCGCGCCGACGTACATGTTGACGCACTCCGGGGCGCGCCCCAAGATGAAGTTGCCGTCCGGGGTGAACCCTTCCGGGCCGTGGATCATCCTCTTGACACCGACGGATTCCACCGCGGGCACGCGGGCGACCGCCTGCCCCAGGTGCTGCTCGAAGTGGGCCCAGTCGTCGTCGAACAGCTGGAAGCGGAAGTCCGCCGGGACGTCCCCCGTGGTCCAGGCGACCGGGTTGGGCTCGTACCCGCCGATCGCGAGGCCGCCGACGTCCTCCTTGAAGTACGTGCGCCGGTCCGGGTCCCGGACCGTCGGGGAATCCGGCGCGAGTCCCTCGACCCGGTCGGTGATGATGTACTGGTGCTTCACCGGCTGGACCGGGACGCTTATCCCGGCAAGCGCGCCGAGCTGCCTGGACCACAGCCCGGCGCAGTTGACGACCTTCTCGCAGCCGACGGTCCCGTCGGGCGTCCTCACCGCGGCGATCCGGTCCCCGTCCATCTCGAACCCGGTGACGCGCACGCCCTCGGCCAGCGTCGCGCCGGCCATGCGCGCCCCCTTGGCGAGCGACTGCGCGATGTCCGACGGGCTGGCCTGCCCGTCGGACGGCAGGAACGACGCGCCGACCAGGTCCCCGGTCTCCATCAGCGGCCACAGACCCTTCACCTCCGCCGGCGACAGCAGGTGCATCTCCATCCCGAAGCTCCCTGCGGTGGTCGCCAGCCGGCGGTACTCGATCCAGCGGTCCGGGTTGCAGGCGAGGCGAAGGCACCCGGTCATCTTCCACCCGGTCTCAAGCCCCGTCTCCTTAGCCAGGCGGGCGTACAGGTCGACCGAGTGCCTGAGTATCTGGGTGACCGACGCCGACGAGCGCAGCTGGCCCACCAACCCGGCGGCGTGCCAGGTCGACCCGCCTGTCAGCCGGCCCTGCTCCAGCAGAAGGACGTCGGCCTTGTGATCCCGCGCCAGGTGGTAGGCGACGGAGCACCCGATGATGCCGCCGCCGACGACAACGACCTGCGCGCGGTCCGGCAGCCCCACGCCTAGCCCTTCCCGTAGCGGCTTCTGTAACCGGAAAGCGCCGTGTCGAGCAGGTCCAGGTTCTCCTTGGTGTAGGCGACGTAGTCGATCCCGGTGGCGCGCAGGTGGATCTCGGACACCATGCTCCACATCGCCTCGCGCAGCAGCGACGCGCACTGGGTCGCCGCGTGGCTGCGCAGCAGGTCCTCGCCGGGCGGCGTGCCAAAGTACGCCTCCAGCAGCCGCGCCGACTGGTCGTGGTCGAACTCCGCGTTCGACGCGATCCCGGCAAGGTCGAACATCGGCGTCGAGAACCCGGCGTACTCGTAGTCGATGAGCCAGATCCGCCCGCCGTCGTCCATCATGTTCTGCGGGAGCAGGTCGTTGTGCCCGTAGATGATCGGCAACGACACCTGCGCGTCCTCCAGCTCGCGCGCGAGCGCGAGGTACCCGGGAAGCTCCTTCGCCATGCGGCTCCCGTCCTCCTCGAGCCGGCGCGCGTAGTCGCGGATCATGTGGAACACCCAGAACATGTGGGCCGGGCCGCGGACGTGCTCCAGCATCGCGCGGTGGAACCGCGCGACGGTCTCGGCGACGCGCCCGATGTTCTCCCGCACGTCCGCGCGGCCGAAGGTGCGCGCCTCCAGGAAGCGGATGACCATGACCCCCGGCTCCGCGTGCACCACCTCCGGGCCGAACCCGGTGGCGTGCGCGGCGCGCGCCGCCATCAGCTCGCGCTCGCGGCTGACGTGGTGGAAGGGGAAGTCCGTGCCGAAGCGGACGACGAACCTCTCGCCGCCATGGGTCACGACAAAGCTCTCGTTGGACAGCCCCCCCTTGAGGCGCTCCCAAGAGACGGGTCCGTCCCAGCACGGGAGACCACGAATGCGTTCAGCGGTGTCAGCCATGTTCCTCCTTTTCCTCAGGCAAGCGAAGCCGGGCGCGCATGCGGGCCGCCCCGGCCGAGATCAGGCGGTCGGTGATGATGGCGATGAACGCCACCGAGAGCCCGGCGACGACCCCGTGGCCGGTGTCCGCCTTGGTCAGCGCGATGTACACCTCCTGCCCGAGGTCCCGCGTGCCGACCAGCGCGGTGATCACGAGCATGGAGAGCGCGAGCATGACGGTCTGGTTGATCCCGAGCATGATCTCCGGGAGCGCCAGCCTGAGCTTGATCTTCGTCATCAGCTGCCAGGGGGTGCAGCCGGCAACGGTCCCGGCCTCGACCAGCTGCGGGTCGACCTGGCGCAGGCCGTGCGCCGTGTAGCGGATCGCCGGCGCGACCGCGTAGGCGACCACCGCGATCATCGCGGAGAAGTCGCCGACGCGGAACAGCATCACCACCGGCATCAGGTAGACGAACGACGGGAGGGTCTGAAGCGTGTCGATGACCACCTGCACCCATCTCCACAGCGCCTGGCGCTCGGCGGTGGCGATCGCGACCGGGATCCCGACCAGGCAGGCGACGATGACGGAGATGCCGCACAGGTAGACCGTCACCATGCCCTTCTCCCACAGCCCGGCGAGGGCGACCAGGAGCGAGAGGGAGCCGACCAGCAGGGCGAGCCGAAGGCCGCCAAGCGAGTACCCGGCAAGCGCCAGCAGGCACACAACCCCTGCCCAAGGCAGGCCGACCAGGAACCGCTTGAACGGGATCAGCACGTTGAGCAGCAGGGCGTTCTTGAGCGCCTCCAGCTGGTCGAAGAAGTTGGTGTTGACCCAGCGCACGACCTCCGACCAGAACGTCCCGGTGGACACCTGCAGCGACTCGGGATACGCCTGGACCGCCGGCGCGGCCAGCCCGGCCAGGCCGGAGCCGACGACCAAGAGGAGCCCGGCCGAGGTGTAGGGGTGGCGGGCCAGGAGCCCGGTCCCCTCCCGGTGCGCGGCCGCGCGCGCCCGGCGCGCCAGCGCCTGCGACAGGCGGTCCAACGCGATCGCCAGCGCGACGATCGCCAGGCCCGCCTCCACCCCGGCGCCGAAGTCGAGTCGGCGCAGCGCGGTCAGCACCTCGTAACCGAGCCCGCCGGCGCCGATCATCGAGGCGATGATCACCATGTTGAGGGCAAGCATGATCACTTGGTTGACGCCGACCATGAGGCCGGGCATCGCCGACGGGACCAGCATCCGCCACGTCATCTGCCGGTTGGTGCAGCCGAGCATCTTCCCCAGCTCGCGGATCTCGGCCGGCACGCCGCGCAGCGCCAACAGCGAGATCCGCGTCATCGGCGGCAGCGAGTAGATGATGGTCGCGACAATCGCGGCGACCGGCCCGAAGCCGAACAGGAACAGGGTCGGCACCAAGTAGGCGAACACCGGCACGGTCTGCATCAGGTCCAGGACCGGCCTCAGCGCGCCCTCCACCGCCCGCCAGCGGTAACTCGCGATCCCGAGCAGCAGCCCGCCCGCGATGCCCGCCGGCACCGCGATCAGGATCGACGCGAGCGTGACCATCGCGTTGTCCCACTGGCCGAACACCGCGAGGAACAGGAAGCACCCCGAGACCAGGAGCGCGAGGCGCGCGCCCCCGGCAAAGTGGCCGAGCATCGCGACCGTCGCGGTCACCGCGACCCAGGCGACCGGCGGCAACAGCTGGACCGCGTCGGAGCCCTCCCCCCTCAGGAACCCGGTCGACAGCAACCCCAGCGCCACCTGGTAGAAGCCCTCCACCACCGCGGCGACAAACCGCGTGAGCTCGGTGAAGGTGAACAGGCCGAAGGTGGCGTCCTCGACCAGCCAGCGCATGGCGTCCCCGATCCACGCGCGAAACGGGATCCGCCACTCGCCCGGCACCTTGAACGCCCACTTCGCGGCCGGCTTGCCGAACAGCCAAAGGGTGGCGAACGCGACCAGCGCCACCGCCCAGGCGGCGCGCAGCCGGGCGGGCCGGGGCCGCGCGGTGGCCCCGCCTCCCGGGACGGGCGCGGCGCCCACGGTCAGGGCCGCATGACGATGCCGACCACATCCTCGCGCCCAAGAACCCCGACAGGCTCGCCGCCGTCGCCGACCACCCTCAGGGTGTCGGCCCCCTGCTCGAACATGCCGGTCACCTCGAAGATCCTCCGGTCGGCGGGGACCTCGCCCCCGTAGCCTCCCGGCGGGGGCTGTCCCGGCAGCGGGCGCATCACCGAGCGCACCCGCACCACCTTCGCCCTCGGCACGTCCCGCGTGAACTCGGCGACGTAGCCGTCGGCCGGGCTCGTCACCAGCTCCTCCGGGGACCCGACCTGGACCACGCCGCCGTCCTTCATGATCGCGATGCGGTCCGCCAGCCGGATCGCCTCGTCGAAGTCGTGGGTGATGAAGACGATCGTCTTCTTGAGCACCGACTGCAGGCGGATGAACTCGTCCTGCATCTCCCTTCGGATCAGCGGGTCCAGCGCCGAGAACGGCTCGTCAAGGAACCAGATCTCCGGCTCCACGGCAAGCGAGCGGGCGATCCCGACGCGCTGCTGCTGCCCGCCCGACAGCTCGGCGGGGAAGAAGCCCTCCCGGCCCTCCAGGCCCACCAGCGCGATCACCTCTCTCGCCCGCTTCTCGCGCGCGGCGCGGCCGACCCCCTGGACCTCGAGCGGGAACGCCACGTTGTCGAGCACGCTCATGTGCGGCAACAGCGCGAAGTGCTGGAACACCATCCCCATCTGGTGCCGGCGGATCTGGATCATCCGCGCCGGCGACGCGTCCAGCAGGTTCTCCCCGTTGAAGACGATCTCCCCGGCGGTCGGCTCGACCAGACGGGACATGCAACGCACAAGGGTGGACTTGCCCGACCCCGAAAGGCCCATGATGACGAAGATCTCGTCCGCGCGGATGCCGAGGCTGACGTCGCGCACCGCCGCGACCACGCCCGCCCGCGCCAGCGCCTCGCCGTCGGGCGGGGACGACCCGTCCCCGCCAAGCAGGGATTGTGCCCCGGGGCCGAACAGCTTCCACACCCGCCGGCACAGGAGCTTCCCCCCGTGCTCGCTCGCCTCCGCCACAGCCGCCCCCGCCGGCGCCGGCGCCGCCCCCCGGCCGGCGCCAGGCGCGCAAGGGACCTACCGGATCCAGGCCGACCAGCGCGCCTCGTTGGCCTCCATCCAGTCGCCGACGACATCCTCGACCTTCCGGCCGTTGAGGTCGACGTCGGCGACCATCGCGCCCATCTCCTCGTTGCTGATGGTGAAGGCGCTGATCGCCTTGTGGGCGGACGGCCACTTGTCCTTCAGCCCGGCCCAGGCGACCTTCCAGATCGGGCCGCGAGGCTTGCCGCAGTCGTAGGCCTCGCCGGGGTTGCTCCCCCAGGACGGGTCCTCGTAGCACTCCTTGGTGTACCCCGGGAACTCCACCCACTCGCCCTCGTACTTGACGGGCGCCCAGTGCGGCGCGTAGACCCACAGCATGATCGGCGCCTTGCGCTGGTAGGCCGACTCCAGCTCGGCGAACAGGGCCGCGTCCGTCCCGGCGTGCACCACCTCGAACGGCAACTCCAGCGCCGACGCGCGCTCGTCGTCGTAGCCGCCCCAGGTCACGGGCCCGCCGAGATAGCGGCCACGCGGCGCCGTCTCGGCGGTCGAGAACGCCTCCGCGCAGGACTCGTCAAGCAGGGCCTTCCAGTCCGGCAGGCCCGGGCACCGCTCCCTCATGTAGGACGGATACCACCACTCCTCGATCGCGCGCATCCCGGTCTCGCCCAGGTTCTCGACCCGGCCCGTCGCCGTCGCCTCGTCCATCGCGTCACGGCCGGTGGTCTCCCAGATCTCCATCGCGACGTGCAGGTCGCCCGACTTCAGCCCGGCAAACTGCGCGATGTAGTCCGCCGGGACATACTCGATGTTGTGGCCGCCGCGGATCAGCACCTCGCCCATGATCCGGGTCGTGACCAGCTGCCCGGTCCAGTCGTGCAAGGTCAGCCTGATCGGGTCGTCCGCGCGCACGACCGGCGCACTCGACAGCCCCGCCGCCAGCCCGCCGAACACCGCGAGCGCGAGCGCGCCCCGATGCCACTGTGATGCTCCCAACATGCCTGTGCCCTCCGTCCTCTCTCGATCGGGTGTGTCGCCCGCGGCCCTCC
>CAZZIL010000468.1:0-3662 GCA_964654265.1 uncultured Gammaproteobacteria bacterium
CCGTGCGACAGGTGGGCGTCCACCCGCGAGGTCTGCGGGGTGATGTCGGCGCGCACGCCCAGGGTGCGCCCGCTCAGCGAGTCGGTGAACTTGAAGGTGCGGCTGTCGAGGTCGCCGCCCACCCCCGCCAGCAGCGTCTCCATGTGCTCGACCATCGGGGGGCCGATCAGCAGGTAGTCGTGCTGGCCGAACCAGTCGAGCAACCTGCGCCTCAGCGACTCGACCGCCGCGGCCTCCGCCGGAAGCTGGTCCTCGATGTAGTCGGGCAAGAACCAAGATCTCTTTGCCACGCGGCGATTCTAGCACCCGGCGTCTCCCGGGCGCCGCCCGCTCAGCCGAGAAGCTTGTCGACAATCCGGTCCAGTGTGTCGAGGCTGGCGTAGTGGATCACCACGCGCCCCTTGGACTTCCCGGACGCGCGGATGGCGACCTTGGTCCCAAGTTGGCCGGAGATCCGCTCGACGAGGCGCTCGGTGTCCGGGTCGGGCCCGGGATTCTTGGGGGGCTGGTCCGCCTTCCGCCCCTGCAGGTCGCGCACCAGGTCCTCGGTCTGCCGCACCGACAGGTGCCTGGCGACGACCTGTCGGGCGACTCCCGGCTGCGTCGACTTCGGCAGCGCCAGCAGCGCGCGCGCGTGCCCGGTCTCGATCTCGCGCCGCCGGGCGAGCGCCAGGACGTCGGGGTGGAGCCCGAGGATCCGGATCAGGTTGGTGACGGTGGGGCGCGCGAGTCCCACCCCCTTGGCGACCTGCTCGTGCGACAGGTCGAAGTCCTTGGCCAGGGCCTGGAGCCCCTTCGCCAGGTCCACCGGGTTCAGGTCCTCGCGCTGCAGGTTCTCGACCAAGGCGGCGTAGAGCGCCTGCTGGTCGTCGTAGTCGCCGATGCGCACGGGGACCTGCTCCAGCCCGGCGATCCGCGCGGCCTGCCAGCGGCGCTCGCCGGCGACAATCTCGAGCTCCCCATCTTCGGTTCTTCGCGCGATGATGGGCTGGATCACCCCGCGCTCGCGGATCGACCGGGCGAGCTCCTGAAGCGTGCCGTCGTCCATGGACGCGCGGGGCTGCAGCCGCCCGGGCCTGAGCGACTTGACGGGGACGGTCGCGGCCGTCTCCTCGGCCGCGGGCGCGCCCTTCCCGCCGCCGAACAGGGCGTCGATCCCCTTGCCGAGTCCCCGCTTGGCCGCGCTCATGCCCGCCTCGACACGAACTCCTCGGCGAGCGCGCGGTAGGCCTGCGCGCCCCGGCACCCCGGGTCGTGCTCGATGATGCTGCGGCCGTGGCTTGGCGCCTCGGCCAGCCGGATGTTCCGCGGGATCACTGTCTTGAAGAGCGCGTCGCCGAAATGGCGCTCCAGGTGCCCGGACACCTGCCGGGAGAGCAGGCTTCTCGGGTCGTGGATCGTGCGCAGCACGCCGATGAGCCGCAGCCCCCGGTTGAGCCCGTCGCGCATCCGTCTCAGGTTCTCGGCCAAGTCGCTCAGCCCCTCCAGCGAATAATACTCGCACACGGTGACGACCAGCGCGCGGTCCGACGCCGTGAGCGCGTTGAGGAACAGCACCCCGATGGACGGCGGGCAGTCGATCAGCACATGGTCGTGGGGCAGCCCCGCCCGGTCGATCGCCCGGGCCAGCGTGCGCTGCCACTCGCCGCCGAGCGCCGGCAGCTCGATCTCCGCCGCCGCGAGGTCGTTGTTGGCCGGGAGAAGGTCGACCTTGGGCCCAAGGCAGTGGACGATCGCCCGCTCCAGCCCGACCCCGCCGCAAAGCACGCCGTAGGCCCCGGCGGAGATCGCGCGCTTGTCGACGCCGCACCCGGTGGTGGCGTTGCCCTGCGGGTCGATGTCGACCAGCAGCACCTTCCGGCCCATGGCGGCGAGGCACGCGGCCAGGTTGACCGCGGTGGTGGTCTTCCCGGTGCCGCCCTTCTGGTTGACGATGGAGACGACCCGGGTCATGCGGCCGCGGCGAGCCAGACGATGAAACGCGACTGCGGGGCCGAGATCGCGTCGACCCGCTCGACGGCGAACGCGGCGCCTTCCGGGACGCGGGCGATCTCCCCGGCCGGGTCGTTGCCCTTGAGCACGGCCATTCGGGTGCCGGGGCCCGCCAGGTGCGCGGTCATCCGCGCCAGCCGTTCCAGCGGCGCGACGGCCCGGCACACCAGCAGGTCCGGCGCCTCGGCCGGGAGCCACTCCTCCGCGCGGCCGTGGAAGACATCGGCGTTGCCCAGGCCGAGCTCGATCTTGCACTGGCGCAGGAAGACCGCGCGCCGCTTGCGGCTCTCGACCAGCGTGACCCGGGCGTGCGGCCTCGCGATCGCGACCGGTATCCCCGGCGCGCCCGCGCCGCTGCCAATGTCGGCGATGCGGCACGCCCCGCCGGGAAGGGCCTCCACCAGCGGGACGACATCGAGCAGGTGCCGCTCAACGATGTCCCCCAAGCCGGCCGGGGAGGTCAGGTCCTGGGACCGCCCCCACTTCAGCAACAGGGCGGCATAGGCGCCAAGCTTCCGGGCGCGGCCGATGCCCAGCCCGGTGCGCCGGGCGAGCTCCCCGTCTGTCACGCCCGTCCCCTCGGACCGGCGGGCCCCGCCGGATCGCGGCATTCGCGCCGTCCCATAACGGCCTCACGCCGCCGGCGAGGCCGAAAGCCGTCTCAGGTGCACCTGAAGAAGGGAGATTGTCGCCGGGGTGATGCCGTCCATGCCGGCCGCCTCGGCGAGCGACTGTGGCCGGTGCCGGCTCAGGCGTTCCCGGGCCTCGTTGGAGAGCCCGGAGATTCCCCCGTAGTCGATGTGCTCCGGGAGCCGGGCGTCGCGCAACGCCCGGTTGCGCTCGATCTCGTCCCGGTGGCGCGCGATGTAGCCCTCGTAGCGGATGCGCGCCTCGAGCTCGGCGGCGTCGCCGTCCTCCAGCGCCGCGCCCGGGTCGGTTGCCGCGAGCGCGACGTACCCGGACTGCGGACGCCTGAGCCATTCCCGCAGGGTCGGGTTGCCGTCCGCGTCCGGCAGGTCCCCGACATCGCGCGCGCGCACCGACGCCAGGCGCCCCGCCTCCCGGTCGATGCGCTCGGCGCGCTCGCAGAACGCCCGCCAGCGCGCGTCGCAGACCAAGCCGAGCCGGCGTCCGGTCTCCGCGAGCCTGAAGTCCGCGTTGCTCTCGCGCAGCTGCAGCCGGAACTCGGCGCGGCTCGTGAACATCCGGTACGGCTCGGAGACGCCGCGGGCCGTCAGGTCGTCGACCAGCACGCCCAGGTAGGCCTCGTGCCGCGCCAGGACCCAGGGATCCTTTCCCGCGGCCGCGAGCGCGGCGTTGGCGCCTGCCAGAAGCCCCTGGGCGGCGGCCTCCTCGTAGCCGGTGGTCCCGTTGACCTGGCCGGCCAGGTAGAGTCCGCGCACCCCCTTGGTCTCCAAGGTCGGCCACAACCCCCTCGGGTCGAAGTAGTCGTACTCGATCGCGTAGCCGGGGCGCGTGATCCGCGCGCGCTCTAGGCCGGGGATGCTTTCGACCATCTCGACCTGGACCTCGTACGGGAGACTCGTCGAGATCCCGTTCGGGTAGATCTCGTTCACCCCGAGCCCCTCGGGCTCCAGGAACACCTGGTGGCGCTCGCGCCCGGCGAAGCGCACCACCTTGTCCTCGATGGACGGGCAGTAGCGCGGGCC
>CAZZIL010000469.1:0-8845 GCA_964654265.1 uncultured Gammaproteobacteria bacterium
GGTCGCGACGTTCCCGGCGGCCCCCGGCGCGTACGGGCACCCGCCCAGTCCGCCCACCGACGAGTCGAAGGCCTGCACCCCGCGCTCCAGCGCGGCGCCGACGTTGGCGACCGCGGCGCCCCAGGTGTCGTGGAAGTGCCCGGCGATGCGCGCCGCCGGCGCGGCGGCCGCGACGGCATCGAGCACCCGCCGCACCGACGACGGCGTCCCGCCGCCGGTCGTGTCGCCGAGCGACACCTCGACGCAGCCGAGCGCGGCGAGCTCGCGCACCAGGTCGGCGACCGCCCCGGGGTCGACGCGCCCGGCGTAGGGGCAGTCCACCACCGTCGACACGTAGCCGCGCACCGCCTTGCCGGCGACCCTCGCCCGGGCGGCGACCTCCCCCGCCCGGTCCAGGCTCTCCCGCACCGTGCAGTTCAGGTTGCGCGACGCGAACTCCTCCGACGCCGCGGTGAGCACGGCGACCGTGCCGATGCCCGGGGCCAGCGCCGCCTCCAGCCCCTTGGCGTTGGGGACCAGCGCCGCGTAGTCGACGCCGGGTGGGGGGGCGCCCACCCCGGCGATCACCTCGGCGTGGTCCGCCATCTGCGGCACCCACCGCGGCGACACGCACGCCGTGACCTCGACCGACGGCAGCCCGCACCCGGCGAGCCGGCGCACCAGCCGGACCTTCTCCCCGGCCGGCACGCGCGCCGGCTCGTTCTGCAGGCCGTCGCGCGGGCCGACCTCCCGCAGCTCAGCTGTCGGCCGGGCCATCCAACCGCGCCAGGACCTCCCCGAGCGACACCCGGTCGCCGGCGCGGCGGCACACCTCCGCGACCGTGCCGGCCCGCGGCGCGCACACCGGGGTCTCCATCTTCATCGCCTCAAGCGTCGCGACCGTCTCGCCCTTGGCGACGGACGACCCGGCCTCCACCAGCACCGACGACAGGGTGCCGTGCATCGGCGACACCACGTCGCCGCGCTCCTCCGCGGACGGGTCCGCGGCCGCGCCCGCCCGGTCGAGGACCCCGCCGATCTCGACGGAACAGGACGCCAGCCGCGCGCGCACGCGCATCGTCCAGCGGCGCGGGCCGGACTCCTCCCCGGCCCCGACCGCCGCGCGCACGCGCCCCGTCCCGGCGACGGCCGCGTCGATCGCGCCGGGCCGCGCGCGCACGTCACCGAGCACGACCGGGTCCGACCCGTCGCCAAGCGCCACCTCAAGTCCTCCCTCCGGCAGCGCCGAGACGGCCGCCTCGGCCTCCCAACCGTCGCAGGCGACCGAGACCCGCGCCTGCGGCGCCCGGTTCACCCGGAACCCGGCGCTCGCGCCGTCGCCCGCGCCCAAGAACCAGTGCGCGCACGCGAGCGCCGCCGCCATGCGCCGGTCGTCCGCCATCGCCGACAGGATGTCCTCCGCGCGCTCCTCCAGCAGCCGGGTGTGGTGCTCGCAACGCGAGAACTCGCCCAGCCCGGCAACCGCCGCCAGGTGCCCCAGGTTGGTGCCGATCCCGCCGATCTCCGAGCGCGCGACCGCGTCCGCCAGCAGCCGGCGGCAGTCGTCGCGCCCGCCCGGGTGGTGGACGACCAGCTTCGCCACCAGGGTGTCGTAGTGCTCGGTCACCCGGTCGCCGGCCTCCACGCCCGAGTCGACGCGAAGCGTCGCGCCCCCGGCCGGCGCCGCCGGCCACGCCAGGCGCCCGATCCTCCCGACCGACGGGGCAAACCCCCGCTCCGGCAGCTCCGCGCACACCCTCGCCTCCATCGCGTGGCCGGCCGCCGGCGGCGGAAAGCCCTCCGGCAGCCGCTCGCCCGACGCCACGCGGATCTGCCAGGCCACCAGGTCGACTCCGTGCACCAGCTCGGTCACCGGGTGCTCCACCTGCAGCCGGGCGTTCACCTCCAGGAAGTGCCAGGAGCCGTCCGGGCCGACCAGGAACTCGACGGTCCCGGCGTTGACGTACCCCATCGCCTCCGTGAGCCGCCGCGCGGCGCCGGCGAGCGCCTCGCGCAGTCCCGGGTCGAGGCCCGGCGCCGGCGCCTCCTCGATCACCTTCTGGCGCCGGCGCTGCAACGAGCAGTCGCGGTCGCCGAGCGTCGCGACCGTCCCGGCCGAGTCGGCGAGCACCTGCACCTCGACATGGCGCGCGCGCGGCGCCGCCCGCTCGATGAACACCGACGGGTCGCCGAAGCCGATCCGCGCCTCGCGCGACGCCTCGGCGACCGCCTCCCGGAGCCGCCCCGGCGCGTCCACCAGCCGGATGCCGCGGCCGCCGCCGCCGGCGGCGGCCTTCACCATCAGCGGGTAGCCGACCTTCCGCGCGCGGCGCGAGAGCTCCCGCGCCGGCGCATCCGGGTCGACCTCGGCGCCATCGGCCACCGGGACCCCCGCCGAGCGCGCGAGCGCCTTCGCCGCCGTCTTCGACGCGGCGACCTCCATCACGCCGGGAGGCGGACCGACGAACGCGATCCCCTCCTCCTCGCAACGGCGCGCGAACGCGGCGGACTCCGCCAGGAACCCGCAGCCCGGATGGATCGCGTCCGCGCCCGAGTCGCGCGCGGCGCCGACCACCGCGTCAATGTCCAGGTAGCTGCGCGCGGGCGACGCCGGGCCGATCCGCCGCGCATCGTCCGCCAGGCGCACGTGCGCCGACCCGGCGTCGGCGTCCGAGTGGACCGCGACGCCGGAAATTCCCATGCCGCGCGCGGTGCGCAGCACCCGGCAGGCGATCTCCCCGCGGTTGGCGACCAGCAGCCGGCGGATCATTCCCGTCGCGGCGCCGCCCATCCCGGCGGGCGCCGCTCCAGGAACGCCCGCGCGCCCTCCCGCGCCTCGTCCGACGAGCGGATCTCCGCAAGCCGGTCCGCCGTGAGCTCCGAGAGGCCGGGGCCGATCTCGCGCCCCTCCACGAGCGACACCAGCCCCTTCGCGGACGCCAGCGCCCGCGGGCCGCCGAGCAGGCACTCCCCGCACAGCCGCCGCGCCGTCGCGGGGGCCTCGCCCTCCTTGGCCACCACGTGGACGATCCCGACCTCGCGGGCGGCGTCCGCGCCGAGCTCCTCCCCGGTCAGGAACAGCCGCCGCGCCTGGCGCGCGCCGAGGGCGCGCACCACGTAGGGCGAGATGGTCGACGGCTCGAGTCCGAGCCGGACCTCGGAGAACCTGAACCGGGCGGTGGCGTCGGCGACGCAGACGTCGGCGACGCAGCACAGCCCGGCGCCGCCGCCCATGCACGACCCGTGGGCGGCGACCACCACCGGCTTGGGCATCGTCCAGACCCGCAGCAGCATGCCGGCGAGCGCGGCCGCCTCCTCGCGGTTCTCCCCCGGCGGGCGGGCGCCCGCGCCCGCCATCCAGCCGATGTCGGCGCCCGCGCAGAAGTGGCGCCCCTCGCCGCGCAACAGCACCGCGCGCGTCCCGGCGTCCTCGGCCGCCACGGAGAGCGCGCCATCGAGCGCGCGCACGGCCGCGAGGTCCAGCGCGTTCGCCCGGTCCGCGCGGTCGATGACGATCTCCGTCACCCCGCCGGAGAGCCCGACGCGGACCGGGCCGTCCATCACGCCCGGGGCGCGCCGGCGCGGCGCCAAGTCGCGGGGCCCGCCGTCATGGGCGCGGCTTCGCCCATCCCGGCGGGCGCTTCTCGAGGAGGGCCCGCACCCCCTCCCGCGCCTCGTCCGTCGACCGGATCGACGACAGGCGCTCCGCCGTGAGCCGGGAGAGGTCCGCGTCGACCGGCCGCCCCTCGACCAGGGCAACCAACCCCTTGGTCGACGCGATCGCCCGCGGGCCGCCCTGCAGGCACTCGCCGCACAGCGCGCGCGCGACCTCGGGGGCGCGACCCTCGCCGACCACCGCGTGGACGATCCCCAAGTCGCGGGCGGCGTCCGCGCCGACCGTCTCCCCGGTCAGGAACAGCCGCAGCGCCTGGCGCGCGCCGACCGCGCGCACCACGTGCGGCGCGACCGTCGACGGCTCCAGCCCGAGGCGCGCCTCGACAAAGCGGAACCGGGCGGTCGCGTCGGCGACGCACACGTCGGCCGCGCAGCACAGCCCGATGCCGCCGGCCATGCAGGCGCCGTGCGCCGCGACCACCACCGGCTTCGGCAGCGAGCGGATGCGCAGCAGCATCTCGGCGAGCGCGGACGTCTCACTGAGGTTGCGCTCCGGGGACCCGTCCGCGCCGGCGTCGCGCAGCCACGCGACGTCGGCGCCCGCGCAGAAGTGGCGCCCCTCGCCGCGCAGCAGCGCCGCGCGCACCGCGTCGTCCTCGCCGGCGCGGGCGAGCGCCGCGTCGAGCGCCTCGACCGTCCCGGGATCGAGCGCGTTCGCACGCCCCGGGCGGTCGATGACGATCTCCATCACGCCGGCGGAGACCTCGTACCTGACCGGCTGCCCGCTCACATCCGGAACGTCCCGAAACCGCCGGGCCCGCGCTCGCGGCCGTCGGTCGCGCGCAACGCAAGCGCCAGCACCTGCGCGGTCTGCGCCGGGTCGATGACGCCGTCGTCCCACAGCCGCGCCGTCGCGTGGTAGGGGTCCGACTCCTCCTCGAACTGGTCGAGCACCGGGCGCCGGATGCGCCCGAGCTCCTCGTCCGTCGGCGCCGGCTCGCGCTGCGCGCGGATCTCGGCGAGCACCCCGGCGGCCTGCTCGCCGCCCATCACCGCGATGCGCGCGGTCGGCCACATGAAGATGAAGTCGGGGTCGTACGCCCGGCCGCACATCGCGTAGTTGCCGGCCCCGTAGCTGTTGCCGACCACCACCGTGACCTTCGGCACGCGCGCGCACGACACCGCGCGCACCATCATCGCGCCGTGCTTGGCGATCCCGCCGGACTCGTAGCGCGCGCCCACCATGAACCCGGTGATGTTCTGGAAGAACACCAGCGGGATCCCGCGCCCGTCGCACAGCTGGATGAAGTGCGCGCCCTTCTGCGCCGACTCGGAGAACAGCACGCCGTTGTTGGCGAGCGTCCCGACGAGGCGGCCACCGACCCGGCCGAACCCGGTCACCAGGGTGGGCCCGTACCCGGGCTTGAACTCGTCGAGCGCGCCGTCGTCGAGCACGCACGCGAGCAGCGCCCGCGCGTCCGACGGCCGGCGCAGGTCCGGGTCGATGGCGCCATAGATCCCGTCGCCCTTCCCGGACGGGAGCGGACCCGGCGGCGCGAGCCCCGGCGGCGGACCCAGGTTCGCCACAATCCCGCGGGCCTTGGCGAGCGCCGCGCGGTCGTCCGCGGCCAGGTGGTCGACCAGCCCCGACTCGCGCGCGTGCATCGCGCCGCCGCCCAGGTCGGCGGAGTCGGAGACCTCGCCGGTGGCGACCTTGACGAGCGGCGGCCCGGCCAGGTAGATCTCGCCCTGGCCGTCGACGATCACCGTCTCGTCGGCCATCGCCGGGATGTAGGCGCCGCCGGCGGTGCACGACCCCATGACGACGGCGACCTGCGCGATTCCGGCGGCGCCCATCAGCGCCTGGTTGCGGAAGATGCGCCCGAAGTGGTCGCGGTCCGGGAACACCTCCGCCTGCCCCTTGAGGTAGGCCCCGCCGGAGTCGACCAGGTAGACGCACGGCAGGCGGTTGCGCATCGCGATCTCCTGGGCGCGCAGGTGCTTCTTGACCGTCAGCGGGTAGTAGGCGCCCCCCTTCACCGTCGCGTCGTTGGCGACGACCATGCAGGGGCGCCCGGCGATGTCGCCGACCCCGGTGACAATCCCGGCGCCCGGCAGCGGGTCGTCGTAGACGCCGTGCGCCGCCAGCTGCGACAGCTCGAGGAACGGCGAGCCGGGGTCGAGCAGCAACCCGACGCGCTCGCGCACCGGCAGCTTGCCGCGCTCGCGGTGGCGCCGGCGCGCGTGCTCGGGGCCGCCCTGGGCGGCCTGCGCCACCTTCTCGCGCAGATCCGCCGCGAGCGCGGCGACGCGGGCGGCGGGGGTGTCCGCGCCCGTTCCCGCCCCGGGGACGGAATCGGCCGTCGGCGCCGCGAGCGCGCCCATGTCAGGCGCCCCCGCCGCCGGGCGGCTCCCAGCCGCCGTCCGCGAACAGCTCGCGGCCGACGAGCAGCCGGCGGATCTCCGAGGTGCCGGCGCCGATCTCGTAGAGCTTGGCGTCGCGCAGCAGGCGCCCGGCCGGGAAGTCGTTGACGTAGCCGTTGCCGCCGAGCAGCTGGACCGCGTCAAGCGCGCACCGGGTCGCGCACTCCGCCGCGAACAGGATCGCCGTCGCGCTGTCCTTGCGGGTGACAAGGCCCCGGTCGCACGCGCGCGCGACCTCGTGCGACAGCGCGCGCGACGCGGACAGCCGGGCGTACATGTCGGCGATCTTCCCCTGGACCAGCTGGAACTCGCCGATCGGGGAGCCGAACTGCCGGCGCTCGCGCACGTACGGCATCACGGTGTCCATGCACGCGAGCATGATCCCGGTGGGGCCGCCCGAGAGCACGACGCGCTCGTAGTCGAGGCCGCCCATGAGCACGCGCACCCCGCCGCCGACCTCGCCCAGGACGTTCTCCGCCGGCACCCGGCAGCTGTCGAAGAACAGCGCCGCGGTGTTGCTGCCGCGCATCCCGAGCTTGTCGAGCTTGGGCGCGGAGGAGAACCCCTCCATCCCGCGCTCGACGATGAAGGCGGTGATCCCGCGCGATCCCCGCTCCGGGTCCGTCTTCGCGTAGACCACCAGGACGTGCGCGTCCGGACCGTTGGTGATCCACATCTTGCCGCCGTCAAGCACGAAGCCGTCGCCGTCGCGGCGGGCGCGCAGCCCCATCGACACCACGTCGGACCCGGAGCCGGCCTCGCTCATCGCCAAGGCGCCGACCTTCTCCCCCGAGACCAGGCCGGGCAGGTGCCGGCGCCGCTGCGCGTCGCTCCCGTGCAGGAAGATCTGGTTGACGCAAAGGTTCGAGTGCGCGCCGTAACTGAGCCCGACCGAGGCGGACGCCCGGCTGATCTCCTCCATCGCGACCACGTGGGCGTGGTAGCCCATCCCCGCGCCGCCAAGCTCCGCCGGGACGGTTATCCCGAGCAGGCCCATCGCGCCGAGCCGGGGCCACAGCCCCGCCGGGAAGTCGTTCTCCCGGTCGACCTGCGCGGCCAGCGGGGCGATCTCCGCCTGGGCGAACGCCCGGACGCTCTCCCTCAGCAACCCGATCGACCCGTCGTCGACCGGCTCATCCAACTGGGCGGCTTGCGCGTTCATCTGCGTGGGCGACCCTATATTACAACACCGCGCCACCGCGCGCGGGCGGCGCGCCCCTGTAAAATCCCGTCCCGCCCGCCGCGGCGACGGATCCGGCCGCCGGGCCGCGGGTCGGCAAGCACATGTCACTGCGCACATTCTGGAAATCCAGGGGACTCGCCAACCGCGCGCTGCTGCCGCTGTCGGCGGCCTTCGGACTGGCCGTCTCGGTCCGGCGCCTGTGCCACGAAAGGGGGTTGCTCGGCGACGCGCCCGTCGGCGCGCCGGTCGTGGTCGTCGGCGCCATCACGGCCGGCGGCGGCGGCAAGACCCCGTTCACCATCGCGCTCGCCCGGCAGCTGAAGGAGAGGGGACTGCGGCCGGGCGTGGTCTCCCGCGGCCACAAGGGCGGCGCGGCCGGGCCGCTGGCCGTCGACCCCGACACCCCGGCGCGCGTGTGCGGCGACGAGCCCCTGCTGATCCGCCGCGAGGCGAACGTCCCGGTGTGGGTCGGCCGGGACCGGCCGCGCGCCGCGCGCGCGCTGCTCGCGCGCCATCCCGGGACGGACATCGTCATCAGCGACGACGGACTGCAGCACCTGGCGCTGCGGCGGGACCTGGAGATCGCCGTCGTCGACCCCGGGTACGGCGCCGGCAACGGGTGGCTGCTGCCGGCGGGGCCGCTGCGCGAGCCCGAGGGCCGGCTCGGCCAAGTCGACATCGTCGTCGGGCGCCCCGGGGACCGCGCGACCATCACGGCGCAGGCGCCGCGCGTGCGCCGGCTCGACGCCGGGCGCACCGAGGTCCCGGCCGGCGCGATCAAAGGCCGGGTCGCCGCCGTCGCCGGGATCGCCGACCCGTCGCGGTTCTTCTCCGACCTGGAGCGCGCCGGGATCGACCTGGCGAGCCGCCACCCGTTCCCGGACCACCACGCCTACAGGCGCGGCGACCTCGCCGGCATCCGGGCCGACCTCGTTCTCATGACCCCGAAGGATGGGGTAAAATGCGCCGAATTCGCCGATGAACGGTGCCTCGAATGGAACGTGACCCACGTGATCGACGACCGCACCGTCGCGAAAGTCGCAGGGCTTGCCCGTGAACCGAAAGATCCTTGAGATCCTTGTCTGCCCGGTCTGCAAGGGGCCGCTGGTGCACCGGCCCAACGAGCGGGAACTGGTCTGCAAGGCCGACCGGCTGGCGTTCCCGATCATCGACGACATCCCGGTCATGCTGGTCGACGAGGCGCGCGACGTGCCGGCCGAGGACCTCGAGAAGACGGCAGGGCGTTGAACCCCGGGTTCTCGATCATCGTCCCCTGCCACCACGCCTCCCGGCGCCTGCCCGGGAAGCTTCTCCTGGAGATCGGCGGGCGCCCGGTCATGGGCCTCGCGCTGGAGCAGGCAAGGAAGACCGGCGCCCGGGTCGTCGCCGCGCTGTCCGACGGGTCGCTCGCGCAAGCCGCGACCGACGCCGGCGCCGAGGTTGCGCTCACCGGCAGGCACGACTCCGGGACCTCGCGCGCCGCCGAGGTCGCCCAGGCCCATGGGATGCCGCCCGACCACATCGTCGTCGTCGTCCAGGCGGACGAGCCGTTCATCCGGCCGGCGACGATCACCCAAGTGGCCGAGACCCTCAGGGACCGCCCGGGGGCCGTGTGCGCGACGGCGGCCCGCCCCGTCCGCGAGG
>CAZZIL010000470.1:0-1682 GCA_964654265.1 uncultured Gammaproteobacteria bacterium
AGAGGGAGGCGCTAGACGCCGAGGAGGCGTTTGCGAAAAAGTACAACTGCAAGTGGGGAAGCGGAGGCGATGATCCCGCCACACCGCCTGACAAGTGGTCCGTGTACTACTTCAGGTTCTAGCGGACGACACAGCCAAGCAGGGAACGCCTGCCAACCAACCCTCCTGTCGAGGATAAACCAATGAGCAAGGGAAGAGATCGCACCGTGTACCGTCGTTCTGGCGGGGAGTGGGTGAACAAGCGCAACGACTCGCAACGGGCCACCGGAGTTCATCGGACTCAGCGAGAGGCCGAGGGGGAAGCGAGGCAGAACCTGAAGAGCCAGGGCGGCGGCGAACTGACCACCATGGGAAGGGACGGGAGGATCCGTAGCAAGGACACTATCTCGCCCGGCAATGACCCGTGCCCTCCACGAGACACAGAGAACTGACGCCGGGTCTTGGGGGGCAGGCGTGCCACCCCAAGGCGCGATGGGAAAACGCGTAGCGGACTCGACAGAGGTAGGCACGTTACGATACCGGGCCTGAATGCCGCGTCCCGTTGCTCGGCCTGCCCTTGAACCCCCGCCGCCAGCTCCCGGGCACTAGGCACCCGTCTGGCACGCCGATCCTGCCTGTCGCGGCCACGCCGCGCAGGTCGCCGGGCACGTGACCAAGGCGGACGTGCGTCGCCGTGCAACGCTTCCGGACCCCACGACGCCTCGCCCCACTGGCGCACGCTGTCTCGGACCTCGCGATGCACGGGGTTGCCCGTGCCCGCCCGCCAAGGAGGCGACACGGGCGGCACACCGACCGGGCCATTGCGTTGCTTGCGTGCCGTAGGTCCGTTGCGTGGGGGAAGCGCGTGATCGCGGTGTAGTCATTGGGTGGCTCGCCGGGCAAGTGTCCCGACCGCGCCTGCCCATGCGACACAAGCAGTGCCACCTCCTGTCAGACAGCCGCGATCCCGCCGAGGTCGGTTGGCCTCGGTCGTTGCCGGTCCCAACGCCCGGTTGATGACGACAATCCCCGACTCGCCGCGCCGCGGAATCGTCTGTGGGTGCGGCGACGGCGGCCATGGCACCGCGCATTCCCTGCTCTTCGGGGCGTTGGGGAGGCGGCGGCCGGACTCCGGGTGCGAGTCTCCGGGACCGTCCTGGTCGGCACCGCCTACCAAGGGCGTGGGGCGGTCGCGCGCGCCCCCCCTCTGCCCGACCCCGGGCACCAGCCACCCTGCCGGCCGACACTGCCCGCCAGGCGGCACTTGGCCGGGACCGCCCTGGTCGCCGCCTTCTCCCGGAGGCGTGAAGGACCGTCTCCGCCTCCTCGGCGGGAACGCTACCGCAGGACTGTCGTCTTCCCGGTCTTCCCGTGGAGTCGAGAGATGATGGGATTTCTGTCCGGGACGGCTGCGAAGGCGGATTCACCGGGAACGGGCCTCGGCGGTCGCGACACCACCTGCCGCCGCCTGCCGATGGTTGTCTCCGGCGTTGCCGACACCACTGAGCGAGATGCTAGCCTTGGCGGGGGCGCGCAGACTGGGCCGGCACGGTCGCTGCCGTCGTTGCGTGCGACCGTTGCCCGCGCGGATCTGTCTTGTGCCGGGGCGGTCTTGCGTTCTCGGTTTTCCGGGCGTTTCCGCACGGACTGGCGCCCTGATGGAGTCTTCGGTGCCCGGGAGTCCGGGCACCGAAGACTCCATC
>CAZZIL010000471.1:0-2106 GCA_964654265.1 uncultured Gammaproteobacteria bacterium
GCCCGAGGCCGAGGCGGTCTCGAAGGCGTTCTTCGGTCTCGGTGGTGACGGCACGCTTTCCGAGGCACAGCTGAAGGGTGTGGTCCGCCCGGCGCTGTCGGAGGGCCGGACCGCCAAGGAGGCGATTGACGAGCTGTCGGCATTGGGGCTGATCTGGGAACCCAGGAACTTGGTCTGGGAGCAGGGGATTCCGTCGCTCTGCACCTATCTGGCAGAGAACGCAGAGACCGGGTGAAGCCCGGGAGACCGGCGGGTCTCTCCGGTCGCACCCGGGACCGGTGCGCGCGACAGACGAAAGAACGGCGTCGCGGACCGACGTTGAGCATTCCGTCCGTCGCGGTCGGCGTGCCGTCGCGGGGTCGTTGTGGCGCGTTGCCAACGCAGGGCGCGCGGCGCAAGGCTGGTCCACGGCGGCCGGGTAGCCCGGCCCCGGGGTCTGCGGTGTGCGTCGGCACCCACTCGCGAACACGCTCTGTTCGCGCATGACGCACAGTCCCGGGAGAGACTCGCGGGACATCCCGTGCCGACCCGGGTGAGAAGAACGCACACGGCACGCGACCGACGGACCTTCCCATCCCGGTTCGGGGATGCGCGCCGGCGCCGGCACCCGCGGTCAGGCCCGATGTGCCGCGGCATGCGCCGCACCTCCCGTGGCGTCGTGGCACACCCAGGCGGTCCCCGACCTCCGGGCGTTGCCGGGCGCGATGTTGCCGCGCGAGAGGTGCGCGCCGGGACGCCCGGTCGCCAGCGGGGAAGCGCCGCCGCGGCCCGGATCCCGGGGCGTGCGCCCACCCCGCGGTGTGGCGCGGCGTGCGCGGATGTCGAATCACGCCGCGGTACTCGGCTGGTCGTTGACGGGCGCGGTTTCCCGGCCGCCCGGTCGGGCAGGGCGGTCCGCGACCGCGGCGAGCACGTCCCGCAGCATCCCTCACAGCCTGACTCTGGGTCAGCGAGGACCGGATGCGCCACTGCGCATGCCATTCCCCGGGCTGTCGGCGCCCGGCCGGGCGGCTTGCCGCATTGCATGCCGCACTTGACCCTGTGATGGTCGGACTTGGTTGGGTCGCCGCCGGACACGACAAACCCGGCGATCGCCCGCCCGCGCGGCGGCCAAGGCGCCCTCGATGATGGTGTCGGCACAACCTGCAAAACCGACCGGCCGCGGAAAATCGCGTCGCAAAGGACGTTTGGAGCGGCATGCGTCGATCTCCTTGCGCAGGACGGCGACTCCGCTTGCGCCCGCGCGCGGGCGCCGCCAAGTCGGGCCGGGCGCGTCGAGAGAGACAGCGGTCCCGCGGAACCCCGCCAGTCCGTCGACGCCTCCCGAGCGGCGAGTTTCCCGCCAAGCACACCAAGGCGTGCCGGCTGGTTGGTGTATCATTCGGGTATGGCTCTGTCCCTCAACAATCCCTTCCGGCCCGATGCGGGGGTGTTTCCCCCGCTGAGGGCCGGGCACAAGGATGCCGCCGCGCACCTGGCGTGGCGACTGGGGCTGATTCTGGGCAAGAAAGAAGGGGGCACAGTCGCCCTTTACGGCCCGCGCGGCAACGGGAAGACGGCCCTGCTCGGCGAGCTGTACAGGAAGGCGGGGAAAAAGGGCGTGCTCGCTGTCGGGCTCAAACCGAGCGAGATGGTCGGCGGCTCGGTCACACTGGCGAAGCTGCTGGCGGCCGAGCTGGCGAAGGCCCTGCCGAAGGTCAAGGGAGCGAAGGCTAACATCGGCGGTTTCGGCGCGGGGGTGGAGCTTGACGACCCTGATGAGCCATCCGCCGGGAACGCGTTGCGCCGACACCTTGACGAACCGCTGTTGCTGATCGTCGACGAGGCGCACGAGATGCCGGTCGGACTCGGCAAGGTCCTGCTGGAGGTCGTCCAGGACTGCGTCAACAGGGGGTTTCCGTTACTGGCGGTCCTCGCCGGCACACCAGGTCTCCCGGCCCACCTCAAGCAGACGCACGCCAGCTTCTGGGAACGTTGCACAAGGTTGCGGATCGGCCGCATCGAGACAGACGAAGCGGTCCGGGAAGCCCTGGCGAAACCGGCGAAAGACTCGGGGATGCCCATTGACGCGGACGCACTGGAGACGCTGGTGGAGGAGAGCCTTCG
>CAZZIL010000472.1:0-3083 GCA_964654265.1 uncultured Gammaproteobacteria bacterium
GCCATCATCCGGTCGATCGTCGCCTGGTAGAGCGCCGCCTGCTTCGCGGTGAGCGAGCAGTACTGCTTGCCCTCGATCTTCTCCGGGAGGTCCTTGACGATCCTCTTGTCCGTCTTGAGCCGCCGCAGGATGAACGGCCCGGTGAGCCGGTGGAAGTGCCGGAGCGTCACCTTGTCACGGGCGACCTCGATCGGGCCCGCCAGCTCGATGCGGAACATCTGGCGCGAGCCGAGGTAGCCCCGGTTGGCATAGTCGAAGATGCTCCAGTAGTCCTCGAGGTGGTTCTCGACCGGCGTGCCGGTCAGCGCGACGCGCGCGTCTGTTTTGTAACCCTTGATCGCCTGGGCCTGCTTCGTCGCCGGGTTCTTGATCGCCTGGGCCTCGTCGACCACGAGCAGGCCCCAGGTGTGCCCCCCGAGCGCCTTCGTGTCACGGCGCGCGATCCCGTAGCTGGTGACGGCCACGTCGTGGCGCGAGAGGTCGAGGTCGCGGCCGCCCCCGTGATAGACCTGCGTGCGCAGCGCCGGCGCGAAGCGGCGGATCTCGCGCACCCAGTTCGTGAGCAGCGCGGTGGGCGCGACCACCAGCGTCCTGTGGGACGGGTCGCGCAACGTGCGGTGCAGGATGAGCGCGATCGCCTGCACCGTCTTGCCCAGGCCCATGTCGTCCGCGAGGATCGACCCGAAGCCGATATCGGCGTTCTGCGCCAGCCACTCGAACCCGGTGCGCTGGTACGGCCGCAGCACCCCGGCAAGGTCGCCCGGGGGCGCCGGGCGATCCCGGGGCGACAGGATCCCCTGAAGCAGCTCCTCGACCGGCGGGAGCAGAATCACATCGAACCCGTCGTGCTCGCGCGTCAGCGCCGCGCGCAACAACTCGAAGTGGGAGAGTCTCGCCGGGCCGGACGCGTGCCTCACGAAGTCCTGGAAGAGGAACCCCTCGGTGAGCTCCACGTACTTCCCGCCCACGTGCTTGATCACCGATTGCGGAGGCATTCCCCATCCCCGGTCGGGGATGGCCTCCTGCGCCTCCCTCACCAGCTGCTCGAACTCCCCGACCGGGAAGAGGGTGTCGCCGACGGCGACCACCCGGTCGAACTCCGCCAGCGCGGACAGGTCGAAAGGCCCGGCGGCAGGTCCCCCGCGCGCCGACATCCGGCAGAGCAGGCGCGGCTCGTGCAACGACAGCAGGCTGTCCGCGACATCCAGGCGCGCGCCGGCCCGGCGACAGCCCTTGGTCATTGTTGGGATGACACTCCTGTAGTGCCGCAGCCCGGTCCTGAACCTGATCTGTGCGCTGTCCCCGGCAGTCGCTGCCACGTCATGGCCGGTTGTCTCCGACAGGGCGCCCAGCGCCTGAAGAAACCAGGTCGTCGGCTGGCGGTCGAGGATGCCGCTGAGCGGGGCCCGCTCGCCGTCCTCGTCGTGGAAGTCCATGTCGATCGTGATCTGCTCCGGGTCCTTTTCGTCCGGCGCGATGCGCACATCCACCCCGGGATGGCGGTCCGGAATCGCCAGCCGCCGCAGCCACGCCTGGGTGTCCTTTTCCGTCAGCCCGCCGTCGGGGTGGAACCGGAACGCTCCGCCCTCGAAAAGGATCGACTCGGTACCGTACGGCTCCCTCTGCCCGTCCGGGCCTCGGGGGATTTCCCTTGCCAATATTCCCCGGAACAGCATGTCGACGGCGTGGCCCACCTGGATCGCCTGGCTCGCGCGCAACACCTGCCCAGGGTTGCTGATGCCTTCCGCCCACACCAGGTCCGGCGGGCATGCCCGGACGAACTGCTCGTGGATGGCGCGCACCGGCTCGCTGATCATGGTCGCGGGGCGCCACATGAACTGGTATCTTCCCTGCCGCCTTCCGCGCACCAACTCCGGGACCATCGCGCACTGCTCGGTGAGCCTCGCGACATAGCGGAAGAGCGCCATCCAGTAGCGCCCGCGCTCGCCAAGTCTCCCGTGGTCCTCCGGCGTGACCGCGCGAAGGATGTCCACCAGCATCACCGCCAGGAAGGCGCCCCCGTGCCTCATCACCCCGTCCTCATGGTCGTACAGGTGGAGCATCACGCTCTCGGGCATGCCCAGTAACATGACGCCGCCGTCATCCTCCAAGCCGAAACCCACCCGGTCCAGGGAGTCGACAGGAATGTGGGGGTCGCCCCCTCCCCCGGTCTCGCGGACCTTCGCGGCCGCGGCGAGCATCCTGTCGCGGATGATCCCCGTGACATCCCCGTCGAGCGGCGCAGGGTCCAATCGCCGGAGCGACTCCTCCAGCAGGTGGGGCACGACCGAGAGGTCCGGCAGCTCGCCCAGGGGGGCGGGCTCCACCACCTCCCAGCTCGACCTCCAGCATATCGAGAGGCGCCGGGGCTCGGCCCCCGCCTCCACGACGTCCGGACTGCGCGCCCACTCCTCCAGGTTCAGCCCGTGCAGCCAGACCGCATGCACCGGGTCCTTCGAGAGCTCGTCCAGCGCCTGGGCGACGGCGGCCGAGGCGTGCTTGCAGCCGCCCGCCCCTGCCGGGCACGAGCAGATCGCGCGCAGGTGCTTGGGCCTCAAGGTCCGCATCTTCATCACCGTCATCACCTCGCGCGCGAACGCGGTGAGGTTCGGCAACCGTCCGGTCTCGAACGGCGCTCTCCAGCCCGGCACCCTGACGAGCAGCCTATTGGCCGCGCGCATCAGCCGGCCGGGGCAAAGCTCAACGGAGATCGCGACCCGGAATGTGTCGTCCTCGCCCGGGAGCGACACGGTCGCATCGACGGTCCCGGGCGTCATCCTGAGACGCACACCGGGAATCCCCGACTCGTCTTCCGTCGCCGGCCGACTCATCGGTCGCGCAACGCCGCAGGCGATGCCGGGGCCGCCAGCCATCCCACCGGTGCGCCTGCATCCCGTCCCCGGGACGGATGCCCGCGGACGGTCTCTCCCGCCCGGCGGGGCAACCCGGCATCGCCGCAGGGAGGCCCGCGCCTCGCGCACCGGGAAACCGACATCACGCGAGCGGCCGCGTCAGCTCGACGAGCTCGCGCAGCTGGCGGTTGGTCATGTCGGTCAGCCACTTCTCGCCGGACCGGACCGTCA
>CAZZIL010000473.1:0-18235 GCA_964654265.1 uncultured Gammaproteobacteria bacterium
GTGGGGGAAATACTTCTCGCGCTACCTGTCGGACCGGATGGTGGAGAGGACCCGCCGCCACGTCGACCTCGCGCGCGAGCACGGGCTGGACCCGGCGCAGATGGCGATCGCCTTCACGCTCAGCCGGAAGTTCCTGACGAGCTCGATCATCGGCGCGACCACGATGGGACAGCTCCGGTCGAACATCGCGGCGGCGCAGGTCACGCTTGATGACGAGCTGGCCGGGAAGATCAACGATCTCGCGGACTAGCCTGCCGGGCGCGCCTGCCGCGCAACCCTGCGCGGGCGCGGCGGACCCCGACGACTACGACTACCCCTTCCCCGAGGGGCTGATCGCCCAGCGCCCGCGCGCCCGGCGGAGCCAGTCGCGGCTGATGCGGGTCGGTCCCGGCGGGATCGGGCACTGCCGCATCGCCGACCTGCCCGGCCTGATGGGAGCCGGGGATCTCCTGGTGCTCAACGACACCCGGGTGCGCAAGGCCCGGCTGCGGGGACGCAAGGCCACCGGCGGGAGGATCGAGGTGCTGATCGAGCGCATCAGCCCCGACGGGCGACAGGCGACGGCGCTCACCGGATCGAACCGGCCGGCGGGGATCGGCACCCTGGTCGACGTCGGCGGCGCGCGCCTGCGGGTGACCGGGCGGGGCGGGGACCTGTGCCGCCTGGAGGTGCTGGACGGCCCGCGCCTGGAGACCCTTCTCGAGACCGCGGGGGAGACGCCGCTGCCGCCCTACATCACCCGGGAGGCGGACGCCGACGACGAGGTCCGCTACCAGACGGTGTTCGCGCGCGCCGACGGCTCGTGCGCGGCGCCCACCGCCGGTCTGCATCTCACCCGCCGGTTGCTGGACCGGTTGCGCCGGGCCGGGGTCGAGGTCGTCACGCTCACCCTGCACGTGGGGTTCGGGACCTTCCGGCCGCTGAGGGCGGACGGCGCCGGGCTCCACCCGGAGCTGTTCGACATCCCGGCCGGGACGGCCGAGGCGGTGCTGCGCGCCCGCCGGGAGCGCCGGCCGGTCACCGCGTGCGGCACCACGGTGCTGAGGGCGCTGGAGACCTGCGCGTTGGGCGGCGGCCGGGTCCTCGGCGGCGAGACCTCGCTGTTCGTCCGGCCGGGGTTCCCCTTCCGGTGGGTCGACCGGCTGCTGACAAACTTCCACCTGCCGCGCACCTCGCTGTTCATGCTCGCCTGCGCGTTCGGCGGGGAGGCCCGGGTGCGTGAGGCGTACCGCGAGGCGGTCCGCCGCCGCTACCGCTTCTATAGCTACGGGGACGCCATGCTGCTCGCGCGCCAATGAGCCTGAAGGTCGTCGCGCGCGACGGCAACGCCCGCGCCGGGCGCCTGGCGCTCCCCCGCGGGTGTGTCGACACCCCCGCGTTCATGCCGGTGGGCACCCACGGCGCGGTCAAGGCGATGTCGCCGGGCGACCTCAGGGCGGTGGGCAGCCAGATCATCCTGGGCAACGCGTACCACCTGTGGGAGCGGCCGGGTCTCGGGGTGATTCGCGGGCACGGCGGACTCCACCGGTTCATCGGGTGGGACGGCCCGATCCTCACCGACTCGGGCGGCTTCCAAGCGATGAGCCTCGGTCCGCTCGCCAAGGTCGGCGAGGAGGGGGTCCGGTTCAAGTCGCCCCACGACGGCTCCGACCGCCTTCTCACGCCCGAGCTCGCGGTGCGCATCCAGCGCGAGCTCGGCAGCGACATCATGATGGTCCTGGACGAGTGCACCCCCTACCCTTGCGCGCGCGCCGACGCCGAGCGCTCGATGGAGCTGAGCATGCGCTGGGCGCGGCGGTGCGCCGACGCCAGGGGGGACGGCGACGGCCTGCTCTTCGGGATCGTCCAGGGGGGCATGCACGCCGACCTGCGGCACAGGTCCGCGGAGCGACTGCGGGAGATCGGCTTCGACGGCCACGCGATCGGCGGCCTCTCGGTCGGCGAGCCGAAGCCGGAGCTGCGCTCCGTCGTCGAGCGGGTCGCCCCGGCCCTCCCGGCGGACCGGCCGCGCTACCTCATGGGCGTCGGCACCGTCGAGGACATGGTCCACGCCGTGCGCCACGGCATCGACCTCTTCGACTGCGTCCTGCCGACGCGCAACGCCCGCAACGGCCACATGTTCACTTCCCGGGGGGTGGTGCGCATCCGCAACAGCGCCCACCGCAACTCGGACGAGCCGCCCGACCCGGCGTGCGACTGCGAGACCTGCCGCAACCACACGCGCGGCTACCTGCACCACCTCGCGAAGACCGGGGAGATGCTCGGGGCGCGGCTGATGACGCTGCACAACCTGCGCCACTACCACCGGGCGATGCGGCAGGTGCGCGAGGCGATCGGCCGCGGCGACCTGGACGGCTGGGCGGGAGCCGCCTTTCCCGGGGCGCTCGGCTGATGGGCGCCTGCGGCGGGACCTCCCTCGGCCGGTGCGCGTGCGCGAACCTGTTCGCGCAGAACCCCGTCGCCTTCGGCATGCTGGGCCTGTGCCCGATGCTTGCGGTCAGCACCGCGCTCGCTCCGGCGGTCTCGCTCGGCCTGATCACGGCGGCGACCATGGCGATCGCCGCCGCCGTGGTGTCGCTCTCCCGGGCGGTCGTGCCGGAATCGGTGCGGCTGCCGTTCTTCATGGTGGTCGTCTCCACCGTCGTGGTGCTTGCCGGGCTCGCGCTTGAGCGCCACTTCCCGGATCTCAGGCAGCGCCTCGGGATATTCCTGCCGCTGGTGATCACCAACTGCGTGGTGCTCGCGCGCCTGGAGGCCTGCGCCTACAGGTCCGCGCCGGCGCTGGCGGTGACCGACGCGCTGTCGTGCGGGCTCGGCCTGACGCTGTCGATCGCGGCGCTCGCCGCCGCCCGGTCGCTCCTCGGGACCGGGGGCGTCGGCCTCGACCTGGGGCCGCCCGGCCCAGGCGGTGCGGCGGGATCCTGGCGTTTCCCGTTCGCGCTCACCCCCGCGGGGGGGTTCATTGTGTTCGGCCTGATGGCCGCGGCGGCGAACGCCGCGAGGGCCCGGGTGGTCAGACCGTCTGCAGCAGGTACATTCGCTCCCAGGAGCTGACGACCCGGCGGTAGTTCTCGTACTCGGTGAGCTTCACCGACGTGAACAGGTTCACGAAGGACCCGCCCAGCATCTTGCGCACCGCCTCCGACTTCTGCATCGACTGCACGGCCCCGACCATGTCGGTGTGCAGCCCGCGCGGGTGGTCCCACCCGGCGCCGCGGCACTCCTCGGTCGGCCGCAGCTGCCCGACCATGCCGAGGTAGCCGCTGAGCAACGACGCGGCGATCGCCAGGTAGGGGTTGACATCCGCGCCGGGGAGGCGGTTCTCGACCCGCCGCGCCGACGCCGCGTCGGTCTCGGGGACCCGGAAGCCCACCGACCGGTTGTTGACCCCCCACTGCGTGTTGACACTCGCGCGCGGGGAGTTCATGCGCCGGTACGAGTTGATGTTCGGCATGTAGATCGGCTGGAGCGCCTGCGCGTGGCGCTGCAGCCCGGCCAGGTAGCGCGACATCAGCGGGCCGCCCCCGCCGTCCGCGTCCGAGAACAGGTTGTCGCCGTTGCGGTCGGTCACGCTCTGGTGGATGTGCAGCGAGCTGCCGGGCTGGTCCGCGATCGGCTTCGCCATGAAGGTCGCGCGGACGTTGTGGCGCAACGCCGACTCGCGCACGCAACGCTTGAACATCAGCACCTGGTCCGCCATCGCGACCGGGTCGCCGTGCTTGAAGTTGATCTCCATCTGCGCGATCCCCTCCTCGTGGTTCAGGGTGTCGATCGCGAGCTCCTGCTGCTCGGCGAACGCGTAGATGTCGTTGACCATCGGCTCGTACTCGTTGACCGCGTCGATGCTGAACGGCTGCTGCCCGCCCACCGGCCACTGCGAGCGGCCGATCGGCGGCTGCAGCGGGTTGTCCGGGTTGCTGTCGTGGCGCACGATGTAGAACTCGATCTCGGGCGCGACCACCGGGAACCAGCCGCGGCGCCGGAAGAGCCCCACCACCCGCTTGAGCAGCGTGCGCGGCGCGTGGCTCACCGGGCGGTTGCGGATGCTGTAGCAGTCGCAGATCACCTGCGCCACCGGGTCCTCCTCCGCCGCCCACGGCACCGGGAAGCACCCGTCGACGTCCGGCACCAACTGCATGTCGTTGTCCTTGGCGCTCAGGAAATCCTCCTGGAGTCCCCACTCGCCCGTGACCGACTGCGCGATCACGCTCTCCGGAAGCTTGACCGTGTCGAGCACGAACTTCTCCGTCGGGATGATCTTGCCGCGCGGAATCCCGGTGAAGTCCGGGAACAGCACCTCGACCTCGATCACCCCGTGCCGGTGCAGCCAGTCGACCACCTCCCGCTTGATCATCGCGTCACCCCGGAACGGCCGCCGTCACAGGTCAAGGCTGTAGCGGGTCAGCAGCTCGTGCCCGTCCTCCGTCACCAGGACCTGGTCCTCCAGCTTCGCGCCGGCGCGCCCGCCGTGGCGCCCGACGTAGCTCTCGACGCAGAACACCATGCCGGGCTTGAGCGTGCCGTCGTACCCGCACTCGTCGTAGATGTCCGGGAAGGCGATCATCGGATACTCGTCGCACAGCCCGACCCCGTGGTAGAGCAGGCTGTAGCGCCCGTACTTCTCCGGCGGGTAGCACAGCGACTTCTCCGCGAGCTCGCGGAAGGACAGCCCGGGACGCAGCAACCCGGTGTTGTGCTCGATCTGCTCGCGCGCCATCCGGTACGCCTCCTCCTGCCCGGGGTCCGCCGCCTTGCGCTCCGGGTGCCATGTCCGGGAGATGTCCACGCACACGCCGTACGCCCCGACCAGGTCGGTGTCGAAGGCGAGCCAGTCGCCGGGCGCCATCTCGTAGCTGGAGCACTCCTGGAACCACGGGTTGGTGCGCGGCCCGGCCGCAAGCAGCCGGGTCTCGATCCACTCCGCCCCGCGCCGGACGTTCTCCGCCAGGAAGACGGACCACAGCTCGGACTCCGACACGCCGGGGCGCATGCGCTCCCGCATCCGGTCCATGCTCGCGTCGCAGCCGGCGATCGCGCACCGCATCGCCTTGATCTCCTCGCCGCACTTCACCGAGCGCGCAAGCTCCATCGGGCCCATGCCGTCGACCACGCGGAACCCGCGCTCCTGCAGCGCGTCCCTCCCCAAGGACCCGCAGCGGTCCACCGACACCCGGGCGCCGGCCGCCCCGTTGGCGCGCAGCAGGTCCGCCAGGGAATCGGCCCACTTCACCGCCTCGCGCGCGCACTCGGGGCCGGCCAGGAAGTAGTCCCACGCGATCGCGGTCCGCACCTCGTCGACCAGCGGGTTGTGCAGGCACAGGTGCTCCGCCCCGGTGTAGTCGAAGAGCACCACCGGCCCGGCGGCGAACACCACGGCGTAGCGGCTCGGGTTGTGCGAGACCCAGACCTGCATGTTGGTGCAGTCGGTCGCGTAGCGGATGTTGAGCGGGTCCATCAGGATCGCCGCCGCGAAGTCCGACTCGGCGAGCTGCGCGCGCACGCGCCCCAGGCGGTGCTCGCGCACCGCCCGCATGTCGGGCAGCTCCAGCCCGAGGGCCTCCCACTCGCCGAGCGCGAGCGCGCCGGGGCCCAGCTCGTGCATGTTCAGCGACCGCAGGTGCGCGACCGTCTCGTCCGACAGCGGCCTGTCCCCGCCGATCCTCGGGGTCCTGTGAAACAGCCCGGCTTCCATCCCTGACCTCCGGTGGAATCCTAACCCACCCGGCGCGAAAAGCGCCGCCCGGCGCGCGCGGGCGGCGCGAATGGCGCGGCCGGGGCCGCCGCGCCGCTCAGGCGGCCCGGCGCGCGACGATCGTCGCGCGGAAGTCGTTCACGTTGGTGCCGGTCGGCCCGGTCACGACCAGGTCGTCCAGCGCCAGGAACGCCGCGTGCGCGTCGCGCCGCGCGAGCAGGCGCCCGGGGTCCAGGTCCAGCGCGCGCAGGCGCGCCGCCGTGGCCCCGTCGCAGAACGCGCCGGCGTTGTCGCCGGCGCCGTCGATCCCGTCCGTGTCGGCGGCGATCGAGCAGGTGTGCGCGAGCCCGTCGGTCTCGATCGCCAGGCGCAGCAGGAACGTGGTGTTGCGCCCGCCGCGGCCGCCGCGGCCGCGGACGGTCACCGAAGCCTCCCCCCCGGAGATGAGCGCCACCGGCGGCTCGCACGGCTCGCCGCGCGCCGACAGCTGGTGGGCGATCCCGGCGTGGACCCGGGCGACGTCCTCCGCGTCGCCCTGCAGCCGGTCGGACAGCACCAGCGGGCGCAGCCCGTGGCGCCTCGCGACCTCCGCCGCGGCCTCCAGGGAGCGGCCCGGGGTCGCGACCAGGCGGACCCGGTCGCGCTCCCAGTGGGCCGGCGCGGAGAGCTCCGCCGGGCGCTCCCGGATCCTCGCCAGCGCCGCCGCCGGCAGGTCCAGCCCGAGGCGCCGGACCACCCTCGCCGCGTCCTGCGGCCCCCACGTCGGCCGCAACGTCGGCCCGGACGCCACCAGCGACGGGTCGTCGCCCGGCACGTCCGAGACCACCAGCGTGGCGACCCGCGCCGGGTGCGCCGCCGCCGCCAGGCGCCCGCCCTTGACCCTCGACAGCCGGGCGCGGACGCAGTTCATCTCGGCGATCCCCGCCCCGGACGCGAGCAGCGCCCGGTTGACCCGCCGCTTCGTCTCCAGGCGGATGCCCGGCAGGGGCGCGCACAGCAGCGCCGACCCGCCGCCGGACATCAGCGCCAGCAGCAGGTCCCCCGCCCCGAGCGACTCCGCCAGCCTGAGCGCGCGATACCCGGCGACGACCGAGGACGAGTTCGGCACCGGGTGCCCGGCCTCGACCACCTCGATCCCGCCGCAACCGGCCCGCGTGCCGCGCGGCACGACGGCCAGCCCGGACAGCGCCGGCAGCCCGCGCGACTGCCACTCCCGGTCCGCCGCGCGCGCCATCGCGAGCGCGGCCTTGCCCACCGCCAAGACGCGCGTGACGCCCATCGGCCGCGACGGAAGCGCCGACGCCATCTCCGGGAAGGCGCCCGCCCGCTCGACCGCCGCGCGATACATGTCGCGCAGCAGGTCCCGCATCGCCCGCGGCGAAAGGGCGCCGGGCGGCATCAGTCGACCGCCATCTCGTAGACCCGCCAGTCGGTGCACGAGGACACCCGGTCGTACAGCCCGCGCGCCCGGTAGTTGTCGTCCCGCGTGAGCCAGCGCACCATCGGCCAGCCGCGCCGACCGGCGATCTCGCCGACCCGAGCGATCAGCGCGGCGCCGATCCCGGCCCCCCGGGACGCCGGGTCCACAAACAGGTCGTCCAGGTAGCACACCTCGCGCGCGCGAAGCGGCGACGGCATCCCGCGGTAGTGCGCGAGCCCGACGAGCGTCCCGTCGTGCTCCGCCACCAGCCCCTCGACCACGTGGGTCTCGTCGCGCAGCCACCCCCACAGCCTGTCGAGCATGCCGCCGTCGATCTCCCGGCGGTAGAACTGCGCATAGCCCCGGTAGAGCCGCTCCCACCCGTCGCGGTCCCCGGCACCGACACTCCGAATCTCCATCCCTGCTCCTTGTGTGGCGTCCAGTCGCCCGATTATCCCCCGGGCCGGGCGCCGGGGCGCGCCGCCCTTATAATCGGCGGCATGGGCGGGCTGGTCGACGACATCCCCGGGATTCGCCGGATCCTGCTCGAATCCCGGAGCATCGCGGTCGTCGGGCTGTCGGCCGACTGGCACCGGCCGAGCAACTTTGCGGCGAAGTACCTGATGGGGTTCGGCTACCGGGTCCACCCGGTGAACCCGAGGGCGGAGTCGATCCTGGGGGTGCGCTCCCACCCCGACTTGGCGTCGGTCTCCGGGCCGGTCGACGTGGTCGACTGCTTCAGGAGGGCGGAGCACGCGCCGGCGCTCGCCCGCGAGGCGGTCGCGATCGGCGCCAAGACGCTCTGGCTGCAGCTCGGGGTCGTCAGCGAGGAGGCGGCGCGCATCGCCGCCGAGGGCGGCCTGGACGTGGTGATGGACCGCTGCATGAAGATCGAGCACGGCCGGCTGTTCGGCGGGCTCAACTGGGCCGGCGTCAACACGCGCGTGATCAGCGCGCGCCGGCGCGCGCCGCGAGCCGCGGCGGCGCACGCCCCCCATGGCTGACCGCCGGTTCGGGATCGAGACCCTGTGCCTCCACGCCGGGCACGTCCCCGACGCGGAGACCGGGTCGCGCGCGCCGCCGATCCACCAGACGGCGTCGTTCGTCTTCGACGACGCCGACCACGCGGCGAGCCTGTTCAACCTGCAGACGTTCGGCAACATCTACTCGCGCATCTCGAACCCGACGACGGCGGTGCTCGAGGAGCGCGTCGCCGCCCTGGAGAACGGGCGCGCGGCGATCGCCACCGCCTCCGGAATGGCCGCCGAGACGCTCGCGCTGCTCACGCTGCTGGAGCACGGCGACGAGGTCGTCGCCTCGCGCAACGTCTATGGCGGCACCCACACCCTGCTCGACTTCAACCTGCGCAAGCTCGGGATCACCCCGGTGTTTGTCGACCCGGACGACCCGTCGAACTTCCGCCGGGCGGTCACCCCGCGCACGCGGGCGCTGTTCGCCGAGACGGTCGGCAACCCGCTGATCAACGTGCTCGACATCGAGGCGGTCGCGGCGGTCGCGCGCGACGCCGGGGTCCCCCTGGTGGTCGACAACACGGTCCCGACGCCGTACCTGTGCCGCCCGCTCGACTGGGGCGCGGACATCGTCGTGCACTCGGCGACCAAGTACCTCGGCGGGCACGGCACCACCATCGGCGGCGTGCTGGTGGAGTCCGGCAGGTTCCCCTGGGACAACGGGAAGTTCCCGGGGATGACCGAGCCGTCCGCCGGCTACCACGGCGTGCGCTTCCACGAGACCTTCGGCGACTTCGGGTTCACGATGCGGGCGCGCTGCGAGGTGCTGCGCACGACCGGCGCCTGCATCGGCCCGATGGGCGCGTTCCTGCTGATCCAGGGGATCGAGACGCTGCACGTGCGCATGGAGCGCCACTGCGCGAACGCGCAGGCGGTCGCGGAGTTCCTGCGCGGCCACCCGCGCGTCGAGTGGGTCAACTACGCCGGGCTCGATGACAGCCCCTACCGGGAGCTCGCGCGGAAGTACATGCCCAAGGGCGCGAGCGCCATGCTGACGTTCGGGGTGAGGGGCGGCCTCGAGGCCGGCGCACGGGTGATCGGGCGCGTGCAGATGGTCAGCCACCTGGCGAACATCGGCGACGCGCGCACGCTGATCGTGCACCCGGCGTCGACCACCCACCGGCAGATGAGCGAGGAGCAGCAGAGGGCCGCCGGGATCGGGCCGGGAATGATCCGGCTGTCGGTCGGGCTGGAGACGCTCGACGACATCCTCTGGGACCTCGACCAGGCCCTCGGTGACTGAGCGCCGCGCCGGCCGGGCGCCGGGCGCGTGAGCGACGACGCCATCAAGGAGGGGCTGCTCGACCACCTGGTCGAGCTGCGGGGGTGCCTGTTGCGCGCGGTCCTCTCCGTGCTGGTGACGTTCCTCGCCCTGTTCCCGTTCTCCGGCCAAATCTACGAGTTCTTCGCCGCGCCGCTCGTCGACGCGCTGCCGGAGGGCACGCAGATGATCTCGACCGGGGTGGTCGGCCCCTTCCTCGTGCCGCTGATGATGACGATGTTCATCGCGCTGTGCGTCGCGCTCCCCTACGTGCTGTACCAGATCTGGCGCTTCGTTGCGCCCGGCCTCTACGCGCACGAGAAGCGCTTGGTGCTGCCGCTGGTCGCGACCAGCACGCTGCTGTTCTATCTCGGGATGGCGTTCGCACACCTCGTGCTGTTCCAGTTCGTCTTCGGCTTCATGGTGCGCATCGCCCCCGACGTCATCGTCTACTCGCCCGACATCCAGAACCACCTCGCGTTCGCGCTGCGCATCTTCATCTGCTTCGGCATCGCGTTCGAGACCCCGATCCTCGTCTTCGTCCTGGTGCGGGCGGGGATTGTCGAGGTGGCGACGCTGCGCAGGAGCCGCGGCTACGTGATCGTGATCCTGCTGATCGTGGCGGCGATCCTGACCCCGCCGGACATGTTCTCGCAGCTCATCCTGGCGGTGCCGTGCTGGCTGCTCTACGAGATCGGGCTGCTGGTGGCGGCGTGGACCACCCCGAAGGAGGGAGAGGACGCCGCGCCGGAGAAGGGCAAGGACGGCGCCGCCGGCGACAGTCCCGCCGGCGGCTGACGCGGCCGCGGCGGCCCGCCCGGGAGCGCGGCCCCAGGGGGTGGGTTACAATCCGCGCATGGACGCCCGGGGGGAGGCAGCCAAGCGCGAGCAGGGGAGGTTCTACACCGAGGCCAACCCGTTCCGCAGCCGGCAGTTCCGCGACTGGGCGCGCCAGGCGGGGCTTCCCGGCGCCACCGTGCTGGAGCCGTTCGCCGGGTCGAACAACCTGGTGCGGATGCTGGAGGAGTGCGGCCTGTGCTCCAGCCACAGCTCCTACGACTTGGTCCCGGCCGCGCCCGGCGTGCGCCAGGCCGACACCATCGGCAGCTTCCCCAGGGGGCACGACGTGTGCGTCACGAACCCCCCGTGGCTCGCGAGGAACTCCGCCACGCGCAACGGGCTGGCGTTCCCGGAGACGGCCCACGACGACCTGTACAAGCACTGCCTGGGGCTTTGCCTCGACCACTGCCGGCACGTCGCCGCCATCGTCCCGGCGACGTTCCTGCAGGCGCGCCTGTTCCTCGACCGGCTCCGCTCCTACACCCTGCTCCACGCGAGGATGTTCGCCGACACCGAGAACCCGGTCTGCCTTGCGCTGTTCGGGGACCCGACGGACCGGACCGAGATCTACCACGACGGAGAGTTTGTGGGGGATCTTGACACGCTCCTGGGCCTCATCCCGAGCGCTCGGCGTGACCGGCGTGTCCGGTTCAACGACCCGGACGGGAGGTTGGGGTTTGTCGCGTTCGACAGCGTCCGGGAGGCGTCGATCCGGTTCTGTGACGCCCGGGAGCTGGGGGAGCACCCGGTGAAGCACTCCGACAGGTTCTTTGCGCGGATCAGCGGGGACTTCGGGGACCGGCTGCCGGGGCTCGTGGACGACCTGAACGGCCGGGTCGCGGAGTTCCGGGAGCGGACGCACGACGTCTTTCTCACCCCGTTCAAGGGCATCCGCAAGGACGGGCGCTACCGGAGGCGGATGAGCTTCGCCTTGGCGAGGAGGTTCATCAACGCCTGCTGACCCCCGGGGCGACCACTTGGCCGTCCGCCGGGGAGCGGGGGAATGTCGCGCCTCGCCCGGGTGGACGGGTCAGCGCCGCTTCTCCGGCATGAACTTCAGGGGATCGACCGGCTGCCCGCTCTTGCGGATCTCGAAGTGCAGCTGGATGCGACTCGCGCCGGTCTTGCCCATGCGGGCGATGAGGTCGCCTCGGCGCACCGACTGATCCGAGCGCACCAACACCCGGTCGTTGTTCGCGTAGGCGCTGACGTAGTCGTTCTCGTGCCGGATCACGATCAGGTTGCCGTATCCGCTCATGCCGCTCCCGGCGTAGATGACCTTGCCGTTGGCGCTTGCGTAGACCGGGTCGCCCAGCGAGCCGCCGAGGTCGACCCCGCGCACGTCCCGGGTGAACTCCGTCATCACCTTGGGGGCGCCGCCGATCGGCCAGCTCCAGTCGTTCCCCGACTCGCTCTTCGTCTCGGTCGGGGGCTCCAGCCCCGACGGCACCGACGGCGCGTACGCCAGCTCGTCCGGGTCGGTCTCCCCCGCCTGCTCCCGCAGTTGTGCCAGCTTGGCCTCCGAGTACGGGTGGCTCACCGCCTTCGGCCCGGACTTGAGCGAGGCGACCGTGAGCGGGATCTGCTCGATCACGCTCCGGTCGCCGCCGATGACGCGCGTCTCCGGCTCTATCGCCCCGGAATCGGCCGGGCGCTGCAACACGGCCGGCTCCGCCACCGGGAGCGCCGGCTCGGCCTCGACCTTCTGCGACACCACCGCGGTCACCACCGGGGCGTCCTCCGGCTCCGTCAGCCTGAGCCGCTGCCCGACCTCGATCCGGTCCGGGTCGGCGATCGCGTTCCACAGCGCGATGTCCTTGTGGTCCAGCCCGTAGTCCAGGGCGATCCCGATCAGCGTGTCGCCCGGTTGCACGGTGTGCGCGGCCGGGCGCACCACCACCGGCTCCTGGTACTCCTCGACCTGGATCGACTGGACCGGCGCCGGGACCTTCACGGTCGGGCACCCGCCGAGCGCCAAGGCCGCAAGCGCAAGCGCCGCGGCCGACGCCGCCCGCTCAATCCTCCGTGCCGCCAAGCAGGGGAACAAACGCCACACTGTCATAGGTCCGCTCGTCAATCTCTCCGTCGGGGCGCCGCTCCAGCGCCGTGATCTTCGTCATGCCCGGCGCCTCGTCAAGCGGGAGCACCAGCCGCGCGCCCTCCGCCAGCTGGGCGACCAGCGCCTCCGGGCGCGTGCCCGTCGCCGCAGAGACAATTATCCCATCAAACTCGCCGACTTCCGGCAGTCCCTTGGTGCCGTCCCCGTGTTTGACGCGGACGCTGTTGTAACCCAGGCGCCTCAGGTTGGTGCGCGTGAGCTCGGCGAGCGCGCGGATGCGCTCGACGGCGAAGACCTCCCCGTAGAGTTCCGCGAGCAGCGCGGTCTGGTATCCGCACCCCGAGCCGATCTCCAGCGCGCGCCTGCGCGGACGCGACGACCGGGTCAGCAGGTCGAGCATCCGGGTGATCACCAGGGGCTGCGACGTCGTCTGGCGGTGCCCGATCGGCAGCGGGATGTCGTCCTCGGAGCGCGACCGCAGCGGCGGGTCCAGGAACTCCTTGCGCGGCACCTTGCGCAACGCCTGCGCCAGCTCGGGCGCGAGGGAGAGGTCCCGCGCCAGGCGGCTCGCAAGCCGGTTGTCGCGCGGCGTGGCCATCAGCCCTCGCCGGCAAGCCAGCTCCCGACCTGGCCAAGGAGCCCGTGGTTGGTCAGGTCGATGTCGATCGGGGTCACCGACGCCATCAGCGCCCGCACCGCGTGGAAGTCGGTGCCCGGGCCCGCGTCCTGCGCGCCGCCCGCATCGCCGTAGGTGAAGAACCGGGTGTCCCCGCCGTTCTCGCGGCCGACCTCGCGCACAGGCTCGGCGAAGTGGCGCCGCCCCAGACGGACGCAGGCGATCCCCTTGAGCCGGTCGGCCGGCACGTCCGGGACGTTCACGTTGAGCAGCGTGCGCTTGCCGAGGCGGCTGGACATGTGCCGGCGGACCAGATCGAGCGCGACCTTGGCGCCGGTCTCGTAGTGCTTGGCGGGCTTGTCCGCCATGGAGAGCGCGATCCCCGGGACTTCGAACTGCGCCCCCTCGAGGGCGGCGGCGACCGTCCCGGAGTAGATGGTGTCGTCCCCCATGTTCTCGCCGTTGTTCACGCCGGAGACCACGAGGTCCGGGCGCCAGGGGAGAAAGTCCCCGGTGAGCGCCAGGTGCACGCAGTCGGACGGCGTGCCGGCGACGGCGTGCACGCCCTCGTCGACGCGGTCGACCTTGACCGAGCGCTGGAGGCTGAGCGACGAGCTGGCGCCGCTGCGGTTCTCCAGGGGCGCGACCACGACAACCTCCCCGACCTGCCGCATGGCCGACGCGAGGGCCACGATGCCGGGCGCATCGTAGCCGTCGTCGTTGGTGACAAGGATCCGCATGGGCGCGATTCTACTTCCGCCAAAAGCCGCGACCCGGCCGGGGGCGCCGGGCCGTTGGGCTATCATGGGCGCATGGGAGACAAGCGCCTGCTGGTGGTCGCCAACGTGCCGTCCGACAACACGCGCGCCTTGGCGGACGCGGTCTGCCGCGGCGCGCGCCACGAGGACATCGGCGGCGTGGCCGTGCGCCACCTTCCCCCGCTGGAGGCCGGCCCCGACGACGTCCTGGGCGCGGACGCGGTCGTGCTCGGGACCACCGAGAACTTCGGCTACATGAGCGGCGCGCTGAAGGACTTCTTCGAGCGCATCTACTACCCGTGCCTGGAGCGCACCGAGGCGATGCCGTACGCGCTCTACGTCAAGGGCGGGAAGGACGGCACCGGCGCCCGCCGCGCGGTCGAGTCCATCGTCACCGGGCTGCGCTGGCGGGCGGTGCGCCCGGCGCTGGTCCTCACCGGGACCTACCGCGACGGCTTCGCGGAGCAGTGCGAGGAGCTGGGCATGCACGTCGCCGCCGGGCTGGAGGCCGGGCTGTTCTGACCGCCCGCCGCCGCGTGCCGGCGATGGCGGCGGGCGGCCGCTAATTCCGAAAGATGATAAGAAAAGCGCCCACGGGCATTGTCGGACGGGCGGTGGCGCCCCTATCATATGCACGCAAACGCACCAACGGAGCAAGACATGTCGTTGCAAATCGGAGACGTCGCGCCGGACTTCACGGCGGAATCGACGGAGGGCCTGATCCGCTTCCACGAGTGGGTCGGCGACTCGTGGGCGATCTTTTTCTCGCACCCCAAGGACTTCACGCCGGTGTGCACGACCGAGCTGGGCGAGGCCGCGCGCATCAAGGGCGAGTTCGAGAGGCGCAACGTCAAGGTGCTCAGCCTGAGCGTCGACCCGATGTCGTCGCACCGCGAGTGGTGCAAGGACATCGAGGAGACCCAGGGGAACGCGGTGAACTACCCGATGATCGCGGACGAGGACCGGCACGTCGCCAAGCTCTACGACATGATCCACCCGAACGCGAGCGACACCATGACGGTGCGCAGCGTGTTCTTCATCGCGCCGGACAAGAAGATCCGCGCGACGATCACCTACCCGGCGAGCACCGGGCGCAACTTCGATGAGCTGCTGCGCGTGATCGACTCGATGCAGCTGACCGACGGCCACAAGGTGGCGACCCCGGTCAACTGGCGCAACGGCGAGGACGTCATCATCGTCCCTGCGCTGTCGGACGAGGATGCCAAGGAGCGCTTCCCCGACGGTTGGGACGCGAAGAAGCCCTACCTGCGGGTCGTCAAGCAACCCGGGGCGTAGGCAAGTTTCCCCTGCGGCCACCCTCCTCCCCCCAGGCCGCGGGGGGCCGTCGTGCCGGGCGGGTTCGCCCGTCCGGCACAAGGCGGTTTGAGGGGAAGTCAGCCCGGCGGATCGCCGTGGTAGAGGCGCACCACGTGGCGCGCCTCGGCGAAGAACAGCCAGCGCTCGACCAGCGCGCCGCCGACTGACGACGCGGCGGCGGCCGCGAGCAGCGGCGTGCGCCAGTCGACCGCGAGCGCGAGCGCGAACAGGGCGACCGGCAGGCAGAACCCGGCGACGATCGCGACGCGCCTGAGCCGCGCCAGCCGCTCGGCCGGGCACCTGTAGACGAACTCGCGGGTGAGGAACGTCGGGCCGGTGTGCCCCAGCTCGAACAGCCGCACGCGCGCGCGGGTGAACCCGGTGGCCGACGACACCGTGATCGGCTGGGCCTTCCCGATGCGGCGGTAGTGCGCCAGCTTGCCCCACAGCGCCAGCACGCCCAGGAAGGCGGACATCGCCAGGATGCTCGGCCGGTGCTCCCCCAGCGCCGACTGCGTGAGCGCGAGCAGCGCGAACCCGGTGAGCAGCGCGACCAGCACGTAGTTGACGGCCGTCAGCCGGTGGTTCCACTGCGGGATCGTCTTCAGGCTCGCGTAGATCATCCCGGTGCACCACACCGTCGCGAGCGCGACGGCCGCCACCGCCCCGGTGAGCGGAAACAGCGTCCAGGTCCCGACCGCGAGGATCGCCCACAGCTGAAGCGGGAAGTAGGCCATCGCCAGGACCGCCTCGCGTGACAACCAGGAGGTGCGGACCCGGGTGACCGCCCGCCAGGCGTTGCGCGGGTTGGCAAGGTGGAGCGCCGAGGACGACAGGCCGGCGGCCACCAAGAACAGCGCAAGTCCCCCGCCCCACCTGAACGTCTCCACGCCCACCGACCCGGAGTGCGCCGAGAGCATCAGCGCCACGGACAGCCCAAGCCCGGCGCCCGACAGCACGGTGAAGACGACGATCGACAGGGCCGGGCGCACCGCCCGTCAAAGCCTGATCAGACGGTTGAGCCAATCCTTGATCGGGGTGGCGGACGGGCCGCCGCCGCCGGCGGCGCCCACCCCCGCCGGGTCGGCGGGCGCCTCCTCATCCGTCCCGGCCTTCGCCGCGGCGCGCGGCGGAAGGTAGCTGTTCACCGGCTTGTAGCCCAGCTCGGGCATCAGCCCCTTCCCGTCGCGCTCGCGCACCAGCCGGGACACGTCCGAGTCCGGGTCGTCGAAGTCGCCGAACACCCGCGACTTCGTCGGGCACGTGACGACGCACGCGGGCTGGCGCTCCTCGGCGGGAAGCGCCGGGTCGTAAATCCGGTCGATGCACAGCGTGCACTTCTTCATCACGCCCTCGGCCGGGTCGAGCTCGCGCGCACCGTACGGGCATGCCCAGGCGCACAGGTTGCAGCCCATGCACTTGTCCTGGTCGACCAGGACGATCCCGTCCTCCTTGCGCTTGTACGACGCCCCGGTCGGGCACACCGAGACACAGTCGGCGTCCTCGCAGTGCATGCACGACATCGGGAAGTGCACCGTCCTCCCGCCGGGATGGTCCGGGTCGCCGGAGACCTCGTAGGTGCGCACCCGGTTGAACCACACCCCCTCGGGCTCCGCGCCGAACGGGCGCAGGTCGGTGAGGGGCCCGGTCGTCCCCGAGGTGTTCCACTGTTTGCACGCGGTGGCGCACGCCTGGCACCCGACGCAGGTGTCCAGGTCGATGACCAGGCCCAGCCTCACGGCGCGGACCTCCCCGCGCCGCCGGCGGGCCGCCCCTGCCGCTCAGCGGACAAGGCAGTCCCGCAGCGGGCGCGACAGGTTGACCGCCCGGTGTGTCGCGTACCCCAGCGTGTCGGGCGCGACGGCGCCCGGCAGTTCCGGGAGCGGCCCCGCCGCGCGAAGCGCGGCGGCCTCGTCCGCGCCCATGCGCTCGACCGAGACCCTGAGGTCGTACCAGGCGGCCTGCCCGGTGACCGGGTCGCTGTTCGGGCGCGGCGACTCCCCCTTGCCGTCATCCCCGGGCAGCCACTCGCCGATCAGGTGGTTCATCAGGAACCCCTCCAGCGGATGCCCCTCGCGCGCGTCGGGCTTCAGTCCCCAGGTCCCCGGGCGCTTCGCGATCGCGTTCCAGGTCCACACCGTGTCGGGGCGCACCCCGTCCATCAGCCTCGCCCGTGCGGCGACCCGGCCCAGGCGCGACCGCACCCAGACCGGGTCGCCGTCCGCGATCCCGAGCTCGCGCGCCCGGTCCGCGTGGATGAACAGCGGGTTGGTCTCGGCGATCTGCCGCAGCCACGCGTTCTGGGAATCCCACGAGTGGTACATGAACATCGGCCTCTGGGTCACCGAGTGGAACGGGTACTCGCCAGGGTCGGTCCCCGCGTGCTCCAAGGGGGGATGCCAGAACGGGACCGGGTCGAAGTGCTCCCTCAGGCTGCGCCGCTGCTCCTCCCGCGGGGGGACGTGGCGCCCCTTCCCCTCGCCGGCTAGCTGGAACTTGCGCAACAGCTCGGAGTACAGCTCGACCGTGATGGGGGAATCCCCCGAGATCCAGCCCGCCTGGCGCGCGTGCCCCAGGTAGTCGCGGTTGCCGCCGCGGAAGTAGCGGGCCGACGCCGGCAACTCCTCGCGGAAGAAGCACTCGTTCTCGATGTAGCGCTCCCACTGGCCGGGGTTGGGCTCCCCCCTCAGGCTCTTCCCGCCGTCCTTTCCGCGCCACCCGGCGAGGAACCCGATCCCGGGCTCCTTCTCGTGGTTGACGATGAAGTCGCGATAGTCCCGGTAGCGCGGGGAGCCGTCCTCCTTGACGAACGCCGGGAAGCCGAGCCGGCCCGCGAGCTCCACCAGCACCTCCTGCCAGGGCCGGGTGTCGTGCCCGGGGTCGACCACCGGGGCGCGAATCGAGTCGCACACGGCATGGGCCTCGGATATCGGGCGGTCCAGCAGCGAGATCGCGTCGTGGCGCTCGAAGAAGGTCGTGTCCGGGAGCAGAAGGTCGGCGAACGCCGCCGTCTCCGAGTGGAACGCGTCGACCACGACAAGGAACGGGATCTTGTGCCCGCCGTCGGCCCCCTTGGCACGCAGCATCTCCACGGTCCCGACGGTGTTCATCGACGAGTTCCACGCGAGGTTCGCCATGAACACCAGCAGGGTGTCGATCGGGTAGGGGTCGCCGCGCACCGCGTTCGCGACGACCATGTGGAGCATCCCGTGCGCGGCCAGGGGCGCGTCCCAGGAGAACG
>CAZZIL010000474.1:0-1876 GCA_964654265.1 uncultured Gammaproteobacteria bacterium
GGGGCCGCCTCCGCCCCTGGGGGCGTCTCCGCCTCGGCGACCTCGGCCGCCTCCGCGACCGCTTCCGGGGCGGCCGTCTCCTCGGCAACCGCCTCCTCGGCGACGGACTCCGGCGCGGCGGTCTCGGCCTGCTCCGCGACCTCCTCCTGGGAGGCGCCAGGCTCCTCGGCCCTCTGCTTCTCCTCCTCGGATTTCTTCAGCGCGTCAAGAAGTACACTCATCTCCAGCCCCTCTCACTCGTTGCCCCGGCCACCTACTCGGCTTCCTTCTGCTCGGGCTTGAACAGGACGTTCCCCTTGCTCCGGCGGGCGAAGTTGGTGTCGGGCAACAGGTCCCGGTACTCCGCGTAGTCGCCGTTGAGGCTGGGGTTGTTGATCACGGTGGCCTTGATGAAGACGATCAGCTGGGTGCGTTGCGAGACCTCGCTGTTGTTCTCGAAGAGCGCCCCGATCCCCGGGAGGTCCATCGCCCCGGGCAGGCCCGTGCGGGTGTCGTTGGTGGTGTCCTCAATGAACCCGCCGAGCACGGCGGCCTCGCCGTCGTGCAGCGACAGTATCGACTCGAACTCGCGCACCCGGATGATCGGGCGCGCGCCGACCGCGACGCCCGCCTGGGAGACGCTCGGGATCGGGACCGATCCGATCACGCGCGTGATGCTGGGCTTCAGGTTGAGCATCACGCGCCCCTCCGAGCTGATCTGCGGCAGGACGTTCATCGAGAACCCGACCGGGACCGTCGTCTCCTCCGTCTGGATCGTCCGCGCGGTGCTGGTGGTGTCGCCGAGCGTGCTCTCCGTCTCCTCCTCGTCCACATCCAGGGTGAAGTAGATCTGGTTGTCGACGACCTTCAGCAACGCCCCCTGGTTGTTGAGCGCGCTCAGCCGCGGGCTCGACACCACCTTGGCGGTGCCGAACTCCTGCAACACGTGGACGGCCGCCTCAAGGTCGCCGATGCGCAACGCCCCGCCGAAGAACAGGCTCTCGGGGATGGTGCGCGCGATCACGCGCGGGTTGGTGATCCCGGCGTTGATCCGTCCCGCCACCGCCGCCACCGGTTCCCCGGCGCGCGGGTTCTCTATGGTCCGCGACGGGTCCAAGGGGTCGGTGGTGGTCGCCCCCTCGAGCGGGATGTACACATCGTGCTGCAACACGCTACCGGGGAACGACGGCGACGTGCTGAGCGAGTTGCCTTGGGAGACGAACAGCCCCTCGCGGGCGCCGGGGTCGAAGACCGACCAGTCGATCCCTTGGTTGTAGTTGTTGTTCAGCAACACCTCGACGACCGTCGCCTCGAGGAGCACCTGCCGCTGCACCACCTCGTTGATGGTGTCGAGGTACTCCCGCACCTGGCGCTGGATGTACTCGGGGGCCACCACGATGACAATGCCGGTGTCGGGGTCGATCGCGTAGGTGCTCTCCGTGAGCGTCTCGTGCTCGCCATCGACCACCTCGAGCGCCTCGTCGTCCAGGTTGCTCGCCTCGCCAACCTCGTACGAGTCGTCGACGATCTCCCCCAGCACGTCGTCAAGGGTGTCCCAGAAGGCGCTCTCGGACGAGTTGCTGATCGCCGCGGTGCCGGAGCCGCCGGACTCGCCGTCCGCCGGGTCCACGGTGGTCGCGCTCGACTCGCTCGAGTAGCTGCGCGTGATGTTGAGGTAGTCGACCTTGTACTGCTTCAGGTAGGGCTCGTCAGGTACCACCACGACCGTGTCGCCCACGAACTCGTAGCGGATCGGCAGCTGGCGCGAGAGCCGCTCGAGGATCTTCTCGAAGGTCTGGTCGAACGCGCTGATGGAGACGATCCCCGTGACCTTGGCATCGACGTCGGCGTTCAGCTCGAGGTCGCGCGCCAGGGCGAAGATCAGGTCGCGCACCTG
>CAZZIL010000475.1:0-2187 GCA_964654265.1 uncultured Gammaproteobacteria bacterium
ACTTGAGCTGGGAGACCGTGTTGAGGCCGCCGGTGGCGTCGAGCACCAGCATGGTCTCGTGCGGCGCGCCCGGCAGCGCCTTGTCGATCACCCGCTTGGTCTTCCCAAGCTCGCGCATCAGGTTCTCCTGGGTGGGGAGTCGCCCGGCGGTGTCGATGATGAGGATGTCGCTGCCGGGCGCGCCGCACGAGACCATGCTGGTGCTCGACGCCACCGGCGGCCTCAACACGGTCTCCCAGCTCAAGTCGTTCGACGAGGCGGTCGGCGTCTCCGGGATCGCCATCACCAAGCTCGACGGGACCGCCAAGGGCGGCGCCGTCCTCGCGATCGCGATGGAGCACCCCAAGCCCGTGAGGTACGTCGGCGTCGGCGAGGCGATGGACGACCTCCTCGAGTTCGAGGCCGGCGTGTTCGCGTCCGCCCTCGTGATGCCGCCCCAGTAGCGCGCCCGGTCCCGGCGGACGGGACCGCCCGGCGCGCCGCCACCAGACGCGGCGGCATGAAAAAACCGCCGTCTCCCCCCGATTCTCCTTGCATGGGCAGGCAGGTTTGGCTAGAATGCGCCCGTGGGAATTACCGGCAGAAGAGCGATGCACCCATCCCAACCGCCTGACGCGCCGTGAAGGCGCTTGTTGTCGTCCTGGTCCTCCTCGGCGCGGTCGCCTACGCGGTCGTCGACGAGGGCATCCGGGGCAGGATCCTCGGGCTTTTCGAGAACCCCGAGCAGTGGCAGACAGAGGCCCAAGCCGGGGACATCACCTCGATGGTCCGGCTTGCGAACGCCTACGAGAACGGCGACGGGATCGCGCAGGATATCAACAGCGCGATCGAGTGGTACATGGAGGCCAGCCAGCGCGGCGGCGTCGAGGGCAACTACTTCCTCGGGCTGATCTACTACGAGGGCAAGGCCGGCATCGCGCAGGACCACGCCCGCGCGCTCCCCAACCTCCTGCTGGCCGCAAGGCACGGCGTGCCCAAGGCGCAGCTCATCGCCGGGAAGATGCACGAGGAGGGCCTTGGCATCCGCCGGGACTACAAGGAGGCCTACTACTGGTACGAGCTCGCAAGCAAGATGGGAATTCCCGACGCGGCCCGGGATGCCGAGCGCGTCACCTCCCTGCTGAGCCCAGAGGACGTCCAGGACGCGGCGCGCCTGGCGGACCGGGCGCGCGGGGGGTTTGAGCGGGCCCGGGACATCGACCTGAACATCCACCTGACGTCGCTCCTTGAGCGGCACGGGGCCTTCGGGCAATAGCCCCTTGGCGGCCTGGTCAGCCGCCGCCCTCTTCCCGCCCCTTCGCCTTTGCGCGCGGATGCGCTTGGTCGTACGCCTTCGCCAAGGCCTGCGAGTCAAGATGCGTGTAGATCTGCGTGGTCGCGATGTCTTGGTGTCCGAGCATCTCCTGCACCTGCCGTATGTCCCCGCTCGACTGCAGCAGGTGCGTCGCGCACGAGTGGCGGAACTGGTGCGGGGTAACGTTCCGCGGCAGGCCCATCCGGGCGCACCACCGCTTGATCCGCATCTGCACGCTTCGGGTGGTCAGTCCGTGCCCCCGCCTCGACACGAACAGCGCGGGGGATTCCGGCCGGCCGTCCATCCACTTCCTGCGCACCGGCAGCCAGCGGCCGATCGCCCGGATCGCCTGCCCGCCCAGCGGCACGTCGCGCGCCCGGCCGCCCTTGCCGCGGCGGACGCGGAGCATGCCCTGGTCGCAGTCCACATCGCCCATCTCCAGGTCCACCAGCTCGCCGACCCGCAGGGCGGACGAGTACATCACCTCGAACATCGCAAGGTCGCGCACCAGGTCGTCCCCCTCCACCTGGGCATCCAACACCGCGGAGATCTCGTCCGGCGGCAGCGCCTTCGGCAATGACCCGCGGCGGCGAGGACCGCGCACCCCATTGGCCGGGTTGTGCGTCAGCCATCCCTGGCTGATCGCGTGGGCGAAGAACGCGCGCCACGCGCTCAGCATGCGCGCCAGCGACTTCGGGGCCTTCCCTGCCAGGTGCTCGTCCGCCACGTAGCCGCGGATGTGGACCGCGGTCAGCTCGCCCAGCGCCAGGCCGGCGGCTTGGCGGCACAGGATGCTGAGGTCCGAGAGGTACGCCTCGCGGGTCCTCACGCTGACGCGTCCCGCCGACGCAAGGGACGCCGCATAGCTCCCGACCGCGTCGCCAACCTCCATC
>CAZZIL010000476.1:0-3050 GCA_964654265.1 uncultured Gammaproteobacteria bacterium
AGCTCATCAAACTTGGAATAGCACTTCAAATGCCAATAGGTCGAGCCAAGACCGAAGTAGACCGTGAACCCCTTGGCCAAGCCAGCACCGCGACGCGACCGACAGCAGGCCGCCGCCATGGACAACCAATCGCGAGCCTCCGCCTGCCGGTCGAACCGGATGGACACCGCCTCATCTACCCGCCACTCGTCAGCGCGCACCACCCGGTCCGACCAATCCACAGCGAGACTGCCAGCGCGGGCGAGCGTGCGGACGATATGCCGCAGGAGCGGGCCCCGAAGCGATAGCCTCGGGCCGAACAGGTTATGCCCTTGCGCGAACTTGGAGATGTTCCCGGACACCGACAAGCAGACCCGTGGCGGCGAAGGCAACTCATCGCCGCACACCACGGCAGGCCACTCATACCACCACCGCCGCGACTGAGCGATATGTTCCCACCGCCCGAACCGAAGCACCGGGTCAGAAGACGGACGCTCGCGGCCCCCTCGCCGCCTGCCGTCCGGTTCCATATCGATGGGCAACTCCTTCGAATGCACCACCTCACCGGTCAGGCCGTCTACCCGCGTCAGCGTGTCCGGAAGCATGCCCGAAGCGTCAACGGACAGCACCCCTGCCCACCAATCGCACATGCCCGGTAGCCCCGACCCCGGAGATCGCACATCGCCCGCACCAGACCAGACGACACCCGACGGCGCACCGAGACCAGCAGGCGTGCCGCCTGCCGGTCTAGTGCCGCCCGTGGCCTCCTTGACCGAGCCTGTCGCAGATGGTTCCGTCATACCCGTTCCCCAACCTTGTCCCGTGGTGATTATACCACGGGCGGTATGAATATTGCGTAATCACTACAACGCAATGACGATTCCGCCGCCGCCCACCGCCCGCGGGCGGACAGCGTCCGCTACCGCGTGGCGGCGGGCGCGGCGCGGCCGGTCGCGGCCGCGTGCTGGTAGCCGGTCGCGGCCAGCGAAGCCGGTCGCGGCCCTCCCGGACGGGCGGCGCGAGAAACAGCCCCTATGGGCCTCGGAGCCCGAATCAGGCCGTTTCGGGCCGGGCCGCCGCCCGGGAAGGCCCCATAGAAGCCCGTTAAGGCCCCTGAAAGGGTCGGGCCCTACCCCTACTACCCCCCGAATCGCCGAGCGGCCCCCCGGCGGTCGCGGGCCTACGCGGACGACACCGACCCCGACACCCCCTCGGCGCGAAGCCCCGCCGGGCAAGGCCCCGCGAGCAGACCGGCAGCGTCCGGTAGATCCACTCACCACCCTCCGAGAAAGGCCGCCTGAGGGCGGCGTAGACCCGGGCCGCCGCCGCGTCCCGTCCCTTCGGGCCGGTTCCGCAGCTCCCACCCACCCGGGCGGACCCTGCTTGCTCCCTGTCGGTCGCCGCAGGCCAGCAAGGCCGGTCGCGCCGAGCGCGACACGGCGGACAGGCATCGAGCCTGTCCCAACTGCCGCCTAGTGGCGGATGAAAGTCGGGCCGGCTGCCGGCTACTCGCCGGCCAGGTCGGGTTCCCGGCGAGCCGACTGCGGCCGAGACGCGCCGCGCATGCGCCCTCGGCCCTCCGGGCTGTCGGGCGGCGCGGCGCATGGTCTCGCCCTTGCGTCTCCCACCCGACCTACGCGGCCCTCATCGTCTCGCGTTCCGCGAGACCGCCCGCTTCGCGGGCCGCGCCTAGCGGCGCGCACCCATGAACTCGGAAGGGTCGCGCGCGGCCGCACCAGCCCAAACGGAACCAAGCCACAACTCAAACGCGGGCCGCCCGACAACGAAGCGATCGCCCCAGGCATGGACACAGACCGAGACGGCCCCCGGCCACGCGCGAAGCAGGACCGCGACCGGCCCATCCCTCGTGCAGTCCGGGTAGCGGAAGTCGCCCGACTCACCGGCGCGCGTCCAAATGCGGAACCACATGCCCGGGTCGCGCGCCGCCTCCGCGAGCCGATCTCCCTGGGCGCGCGTCCTCACCTCCTCATCGACACTCGGCATCGCCAAATGCCGAGCGAGACCGGGCGAGCCATACCGCGAGAAGTAGGCTTCCCGGAATGCACCCTCCCACTGCTTCCGTTTGGCGTTCCGCGCACCGGTTAGCTTTCCCACACCTCGACACCGGCCGGGGGGACATCCCCGGCAGGCCCAAGCACCGAGCCGGTCGCCGGGTCCCAGATGAACCCGTCCCGGACGCACGAGCGAGACCACACCTCCGGCGGGACCGCCTCGGCCCAACGCGGGCCATACCACCAGCACCGCGAGCCGTCCGGGAGCGTGGCCCGGATCACCTGCCCATTCGCGGCGAAGCAGTCGAACCGCAACTCGCCGGTCGCCAGCGTCTTCACGACTGCACCTCCTCGGCCGCCCTGCCGGGCGGCCCATACACGCCCGGCGCGAAGACGACACCAATCGGCCCCGGCCCCGACAGGCACCCGGAAGCCACCGCGCCGAGAACATGACTCGCCGCGCCGGTCGCCGCCGTGCTGGTATCTTGCCGCGCCGCGAGCCAAGCCTCCGACAGCTGCTCGCCGCCATCGACAACCGGGGACTCTTGCTTGGCCTCGTAAGGCACAGAAATGTCCAAACCGGTCGCCTCCTTGATAGCGCGCCGCCACCGATAGAAGGTGTTATGCGGAACCGCGTCCGCGCCAGCGCGCAGGTCCCGCCCGGCCTGCCACAGCGCGACAGCACCCTGCAGACGGACCGGAAGCGCAGCCACCCCGTTCAGCAACGAAGCCCCCGAATGGGCCGACTTCACGAGCCGGTCCCAATAGTCCCAGACGACACCATCGCGCGGCCCAAGCCCCGGCAGGCGAAGCAGTTCGGGCCGCCGAAGCGTCACCTCAATGCGGACGATCCCCTCGGCCCAATCGCACGCGTGCTGATACCCCTCCCAATCCGCGAGCTTCTTGCGAGCAGACACCAGCTCATCAAACTTGGAATAGCACTTCAAATGCCAATAGGTCGAGCCAAGACCGAAGTAGACCGTGAACCCCTTGGCCAAGCCAGCACCGCGACGCGACCGACAGCAGGCCGCCGCCATGGACAACCAATCGCGAGCCTCC
>CAZZIL010000477.1:0-2086 GCA_964654265.1 uncultured Gammaproteobacteria bacterium
TGGCACGAGTTCCGCCTGAGCGTGGAGTTCGAGAAGGGCGACGACGAGGAGGTCGCGATCAAACCGGCCCTCGAGTCGTTGTTGCACAAGTCTTCGGTCGTCATGATCGTGGACGAGGCGCACGAGATGCCGACCGAAGCCGGCACGGAGCTGCTTCAGACGGCGCAGGACCTCATAATGAAGAAGCGTCCGCTGCTCCTCGTGCTTGCGGGGACCCCGGGCATTGCGATGAACCTCGGGACAATGCGGGCCAGCTTCTGGGAACGTTGCGACCAGCTGCGGATCGGCCGCCTGGAATCGGAGGAGGCGGCCCGGGAGGCCTTGGCCGACCCGGCCCGGCGCGACGGCCGCCCGATCAGCGACGACGCCCTCGAACTGCTTGTGAAGGAGAGCCAGTGCTATCCGTTCTTTGTGCAGCTGCTCGGGTACTTTGCCTGGGAGGCCGCGACAAGGGCGGGAAACTTCCGCGACATCACGCTTGCGGATGCCACGGCAGGCTTGGCCAGGGCGAACGAACGGCGGACAAGGTTCTACCGGAACCGCTACCGGGAGGCAAAGAGGCAGGGAGTCCTGCCTGATGCCAAGGCGGTCTCGAAGGCGATCATCGAATCGGGGAAGCGCGCCCGCCTCACGGACGTGGAACTGGACAGGATCCTCGCGGAGACAGCCCCGTCCCACGGGCTGTCCCCCGACACGGCCTTGGAGGCGCTCGTTCGCCTGGGACTGATCTGGGAGACGCCCGACGACGACGAATGGGAACCCGGCATCCCGTCGCTGTGCGCGTATTTCGCGGGCCGCGCCGACGAGTGATCGGCGGCGGCGCCGGGCGGGCAGCCTGCCCCCTCGGCGCCACCCGGACAGCACAGTGGCAGGACCCGCGCCGTGTGGTGTCGGCGTGTCCTCGTGAAATCGTCTTCCTCGGCGTGGAGCGCGTCGATCCCCGCCGGCGCGCGGCGGCGACCAGCGCGGCGGGATCGCGGCCGCGCAACACGGGAGCGGACCTGCGTGTCGCCCCGCCGGAGTCTGTCGGAACCCGCCCGCATCGCGCACCGCGGTCGTCACGACCGGTCCGTCCGGCACGCATGCGCCACTTCGGGATGGGTGCCCGGGATCGCGCGCGGGCAACGCTCCCGCCGGGACTCGCCCCGGCGCAGGGTGCGCGGACAGTCTCGGCGATGCCTTGCGTCACCTGCGAGCGCCAACCGGGCGCGACCGGGTGCCGCCCCCCGCACCGAGGACCGGCTCTCCCGACTCCCGCGACACCTCCGCCCCTGCGGGTCCGCTCCCCGTTCGCGTCCGCCCGCGGCGCAACCCGCCGGTCTCCCGATCTGCTCCGGGTGGGACCCCCTTGCGTCGGGATCGGTCGTGGGGCACATGACTGACGACGACGGGGCATGCCCGCCGGGGATCGTGCCGGGCAGGCGACTGGACTCGGTGAACCCATGACCGACGCCAGGCCGCCTTGCGGGGCAGCATGCGTTCCGTGCAGGCCCACAGGGGCGCGCCCAAGACCGGGAAACCGGGCGGCAGGTCCCGGTCGGCGAAGGCGTCCCCCGAGGCCGCGTCCCGGCAGGGCTCGCACCGACCGGGACGGGCGGTACTGCCGTCGAGACGATCGTGCGTCTACAGGCCCCTCGGTTGTGTTATGCTATGCGCCGTGAACGCGAGCGTGAGAGGCACGATGTCTTGCACTAGGGGGTGGGGGTAGCCGGCTAGTCGGCGCCACCGCGGGTGCAATGGCAGGCAACCAGCGCGGTGCCGACAGGCCGAGGGGGCCCGGCGCGCGGCGGCGGGGACTCGCCGCGGTCGCCGTCCTCCTGTTCGCCTTGCCACCCGGGATCGCGCTGGGACAGGCCGACCCGGAGCCGGGCGTGCGCGGCGGCACACCGCCGACGTACTCCTTTGCCTTGCCGGCCCCGCCATACGATGCGCCGCGCGGCCAAGTCGCGGCGTTCGTCACGCTCTCGCTGGATCCGCCCCTCCAGTCGGGCGACACCGCGCCCCCCCTCACGGTCAAGACCCGGAATTGGCGGCTCACAACCTACGACATGAGCGGGGGGACACAAAGATCCTTGGGCTCGTGCAA
>CAZZIL010000478.1:0-3445 GCA_964654265.1 uncultured Gammaproteobacteria bacterium
GAGCCTGCGCAGGGAAACCGCGCGGTTCCAAGGAGAGATCCTGAGCGGGGACCTGCTGGACCAGCTTGGGCCGGGGAGGGGGAAATGAACGCGTTCACATCGTCGTGGCAGGAGTCTCTCCACAGAGAGGGGCTTCCCCACGGGCACGGTGCAACACCACGTCTCGGTGAGGGGCAGGAGTCCCCCCACAGAGAGGAGCTTCCCCGCAGGGAGCCTGTCCGGGACCCAGGCGATGTCGAGCGTCGCGCCGTGACTGGGGTCGCGCATCCCATAGGGTTCCACGGCGGCATCCTGGGTGGCGCCGGCAACCGCGTGCGCAACGCCAACGGGATGCGCGCCGGGGAGGCTTGGAGGGATGGGGACGACTGGTTGGCCGAGATGGAGTCCTCCATCAAGGACAACGATCACCCGGGCAGGGGCGTTGATTTGTGCAAGGGCGTGGTGACGTTGCCGGAGCCGCTCAACGGCATCCTGCGCTTCGTGGACAATCCCCCCCAGACCGAGCAGGAGCTGCTTGAGGAGATGGAGGCCAAGATGAGAGTGTATCCCACCCTGGAGGAGGGGTGGGACGGGTACGATGCCGAGCCGCTAAACCCCGAATCGCTAGGCGACGCGAGGAAGTTCCTTGCCCACCGACCCAAGGGGGCGAAGGTGCCCACTGTCGCGCTCAGCCCCACCGGGGAGGTCGGGCTGTACTGGGAGGAGAAGCGTGTCTTTGCCCATATCGTCTTTGAGGGGAACGGCAAGTTTTACTACTATGCCGTTGGCCGCACCCTTTCCGGGAAGGACATCTCGCACGATGCCGAGGACTGTGACGCCGACTCCTGCTGGCCGGCCGGCCTCCTGGAGGCTGTGCGGGTAATTGACGAGACCGCACCGGAGCGAGACCGATGATAAAGTCGTGCCAGGAGTTGGAGAGGCTGTACGGGCGCAGCAAGTGCAAGTGCGCCCAGTACCGGAAGCACTTTTCCAAGGGGGAGTGCGAATGCCAGTCGGTGAGCAAGTACTCCCCCAGACCGGTCGAGGACCGGGAGACCCTGATTCGCTTGGTTTCGCCGCATCAGGTCGCGAAAGGACGTGTCGACCCGCTATCTCTGGCCGGCACTGACGGAAGGGGCGTGTCTGTGATCCGGCGCGCCTATGTGTCAAAGAAGGAGCTGCTCCTGAAGAGGGAGCTGTTCGCCAGCAAGCACAATGTGGCCGTTGGCGATGTTCTGCTGGCGAGAACGCTGTGTCGCAAGGTGCGCGGTATCCTGTGGAACGGAAAGCCGATGTTCCACATATACGACACGGCCGGCGAGACAGACTGGAGTCACGCCGACATCTGTCGGTCCGCCTATGTCGTGAAGGGGACACCACGCAGGAAGGCGGCAATCCGGGAGGGTCAAGACGAGCTTGCGGCGTGCTTTGGTTTGTTGCCGGACGAAACACCCTGACGAGTCCCGCGACTCTGCCGGCACAGCGACTTGGTGGGTTTTCTCACCGATGGCGACCGCGGCGAAGCCGGGACTTGGGTCCCGTGGGCACCCGTGGTGCACATGTGGTCGGGACACAGCCCCCCTCTCTTCGGGGACGGCCTGATGGGTGCTCGCGGGACCGTTCGCGAAGGGGCGCAAGCCTCGCAGACCGGAGCACGCAGGGCAGGCGACGGATGCCGTGCCCACGACCTGACCGCTGGTGGGACTGCTCCCCGGCAAGATGCCGTCGGCGCGGGGGTCGCCCTGCCCAGAACGCGGACAGGAACGTGCCGGGGCGGAGGCGACGGGGTTGTCCCCTCGGATCAGCGGTCGGCAGTCGGAGCATTGGTTGGCGAGCGTCAGCAGACCTTGCGCCGGAAAGGGCACAGCGTGCCGCGCCGTGCGTGGATGTCTCGGCACACGATCCCGGTGTCGGCGCGTGAGCCCCGCAATCCGTTCCAACGGAGGCCGACTCGGTCGCGCACCGCACGGAATGCCCGGAGGACCGCCTTGTCGGACGCCGAACGCGGCGGATATCTCGGGCGTCCCCTCCCCTGCGGCCGATGCCACGGGGTCGCAAGCGGTGGGTGCCCTGCCGTTGGCATGTTAGGATACGCGCGAGGGACTGGCTGACATGGAGGTTGAGACGCTGGTGGGAACGCCGCGGCGGTGGAATCGCAACGGGCGCGCCGCTGTCGCGGCAGGCTTCGTTGTGGGCTTTGCCATGGAGGGCCTGCGCAGGAAAACCGCGCGGTTCCATGGACAGGACCTGAACGGGGACCTGCTGGACAAGCTTGGCCCGGAGAGGGGGAAATGAACGCACTCACATCGTCGTGGCAGGAGTCTCCCCACAGAGGACCGGCCCGGGACCCAAGCGATGCCAAGCGTCACACCGTGAACGGGGGCGGGCATCCCACGAGATTCCACGGCGGCATCCTGAGTGGCGCCGGCAACCGGGTGCGCAACGTCAACGGGATGTGCGTCGGGGAGACTTGGAGGGATGGGGACGACTGGCGGGCCGAGATGGAGGCCTCCATCAAGGACAGAGACCACCCGGGCAGGGGCATCGATTTTTGCAAGGGCGTGATAACGTTGCCGGAGCCGCTCAACGGCCTCCTTGGCCCCGTGGACCATCCCCCCCGGACAGAGCAGGAACTGCTTGAGGAGATGGAGGCCAAGATGAAAGAGTACCCCACCCTGAAGGAGGGGTGGGACGGGTACGATGCCGAGCCGCTGATCCCCGAATCGCTAGGCGACGCGCGGAAGTTCCTTGCCCACCGACCCGAAGGGGCGAGAGTGCCCTTTGTCGCGCTCAACACCAACGGGGAAGTCGAGCTGCACTGGGAGGAGAAGCGTGTCTATGCCGATATCGTCTTTGAGGGGGACGGGAAATTTCACTACTTTGCCATCGGCCGCACCCTTTCCGGGCAGGACATCTCGCACAATGCCGAGGACTGCGTTGCCGATTCCTGCTGGCCAGACGGCCTCGTGGAGGTGGTGCGGATAATTGACGAGACCGCACCGGGGTGAGACCGATGATTGGGTCGAGCAGGGAGCTGGAGCGGCTGTCGGGCACACAGGCGCAAATGCGCCCGGTGCCGGGGGCGCCTTCCCGACGGGAAGTGCGAGCGCCAGACGGTCCGCGTCCGCGCATCCCGGCGGGTGTCGGGGCAAGACCCGAACGGAAGCGGGGGTCAAGGGCACCTGATCGGGCGGTTCGGCACGGAAGTGCCCGGTGGCGCGATCGCGCGGATCAGCGTGGCCCCAGTGTGCCGCAGGGGTCGCGACAGGGGCGACGGATAGGGGGCGTGCCCGACCGGAAGGGTTGCGCGCCAGAGAAGCGCCAAAGTCCACCAGTCTCCGGCCGGCATCTGCCTGGCATGCGGGACCGCGTCACCTGAAGCGGCGAAAGCGGGTAGACTCTCGCTGTCCTTGACCCGATCCGCAGATGTCGTTTCTTGTCCACAGTCCGCCTTGGCCCTCTGGTC
>CAZZIL010000479.1:0-4347 GCA_964654265.1 uncultured Gammaproteobacteria bacterium
CTCAAACAGTGGGTGTTTCGTCCACACGGTGCAGGGGGAGGACCTTAACGAGGTCGGCATCTCGACCGGGCCGGGCGCGCCGGGCCCGATCGAGATGCCGTCCTCGTCAAGGTCGTCCGCCTGCACCGTGTGCACGAAGCACCAGCTGTTGGCGTGCGCCCCGCGCGTGGCGCCGGTCCTTGGCTGCGCGCAGACGGTGCTGTCGCGAAACGGCGGCGTCATGGTCAACGTGGCGTGCCGGATGTTGGGGCCGATGTTGATCGCCAGCCGGGGCGGCCCGTTCTCGTGACTGAACCCGGGGCGCCCGGAGTTGATCCACACCAGCGCGTGGAACACGTCGTCCTCGATGAAGCCGAGCCGCTCTCCGGGGGAGGAGTCCCCATCCAGCCGACCCGTCCGACCTGGGCCGGCGCGACCCCCGCGAGCAACAGGCTCGCGACGAGCCCTGCCAAGCGCGAATGCGGACCCGGCGGCCATCAGGGGAAGTGAGGGGGGCCATGCTGTCGCCGCCGACTGTGCCGAATCCCCGGGTTTGCGTGCGCCCCTCTCAGGTGGCCGCCGGCGACCGTCGGCTTTCCGCGGGCGGGGACGCGTCTCGCCGCCCGCCCGCGGCCGGTTCTCTGTGCCGGGTGGGCCACCACGAAGAGGCGGGCCGGCATGGCTCAGGGTGTCTGTGTGCCGGCTGAAGGAGGCAGGCGGGCTGTTGCCGAACGCCCCGGGACAGCCTCGGGATCTGTGATGACCGGGGGCGCCTTCCCCACGGTACGCCCTGCCGCACCTCATCGCCCGTCCCGGTAAGAGAATTCCGCTCCCGGGGTGCGACCATCCCGGCGGGCAGGCCAATCGTGTTCCCCGCCACTGGCAGGCGCGCCCCGCACTTCCTTGGCCAGCACGCAGTCGTCAGGTCTCCGACGGACGCGGGCGGGAGGATGTCTGTCGCCGGGCGGGACCGCAGGAAGCCGGCAGGCCGGAAGTCGGTTATCATTCCCCCTATGGCCAAGGAACGAAAAAACCCGTTCACGCCCGGATGGGGGATCGCCCCCCCGCACCGGGCGGGGCGCGAGGATGCGGAACGTCAGCTGGATGGGATGCTGAGGCGCCTCGGGAACAAGGAGCCCGCCGGGGGCGTTGTCCTCTACGGTCCCCGGGGCACCGGCAAGACGGTGCTCTTGACGGAGATTGAGACACGGGCAATCACGCAGGGCATCGAGGTTCGCGCGCTGAACCCGGAGAACTGGGGCGATGATGCCAACGACTTTGTCGATCGCCTGGCGTCCAGCGTTGACCTCAAAAAGCACCAGGTGGAGGGAGACATCGAGATCGATCGGATCATCGCCAAGCTGAAGATCAGCCGTGACTCCACCGTCTCGGGAGTGACGGCCGGGGAGGCCTTGCACCTGATGGCGAAGGCCAAGCCGGTTGCGTTGCTGGTCGACGAGGCGCACCGGTTGCCGCCCGACATTGCGGAGCGCATGCTGGATGCCGTGCAGACGTGTGTCAGTGACGCACTCCCGCTTCTGCTCGTGCTGGCCGGCACGCCGGAAGTCGAGGCGAGCCTCAGCCGCACCCGCGCGGGCTTCTGGGAACGCTCGGACCTGTTGAGGCTTGGGCGGTTGGAGTCCGAGGTGGACATCCGGGACGCCCTTTCGATCCCGGCGGAGGGCTCGGGTCTGCCGCTCGACGGAGAGGCGCTGGAGTTCCTGGTGGCGGAGAGCCAAGGCTATCCGTACTTCATCCAGTTGGTGGGCAAATGGTCGTGGGAGGCCGCCATCACGCGCGATCCCGACGCGGACCGCATTGGGCTGGAGGATGCCAAAGCCGGTGTGTGCATGGCGAACAACGGGCGGGACACGCTATACAAGAGACATCTGGAGGAGATCGCGGATCGGAACCTGAAGTCCGAGGCGTTGGCGGTCTCGAAGGCGTTCACTGCCCCTGGTGTCGGCGATGTGCTGTCAAGGGTGGCACTGGGGAAGACGCTGAAGCCGGCCCTTGCCGAAGGCCGGACCGTCGATGGCGCCATCAGAGAGCTGTTTGCCGTGGGACTCATCTGGCAGACAGACAACCACTCGATCTGGGAACCGGGAATCCCGTCGCTTTGCACCTACATCGAGAAGCACGCGGTAATTGACTGAACCCGGGGACCTGTCGGGCCCTCTTGGCGTGTCCGCCGGGATGGCCACGCTCCCGGAAGCGGAGACACTTGTCGTGCGATGACCAAGCCTCACCGTGTGCCCCATCATCCGGGAAGGCCTTGTCCCTGCCTGCCCGGCGACGGTCGCCACGAGAGGTGGCCATCCCGGCGTTGACGCCGTTGCAGTCGGGGTCCGAGTGCGGCGGCAAAAAGTGCGACTCCCAAGTGTGCCCGCCAGCGTGACAGACGCCGGCGTCGCCACGCCCGTGGGGCGTGTGCCGTGATGGTGGCGTCGACCGTCTCGTTCCTCCTCACCGAGACGGTCTGCGGGAAGTGCCCGGTGACCTCGCCTTGGGGGGAGACCTGCACCGGGATCCCGCCGACGGTGACGGTCACCGGGATGACGATGCTCACGCCGCCGTGTGGGTGTCCGACCTCGGGATGATCTCGCACACGGGCGCGCAGGCGCCGAGGGCGCCGGTGCGTTTGCGCGGATCACGTCCCACAGCTCCGTCGCGGACTCGAGGGTGACGGCCGGCCGTGTCTCGCCGGCGTCAAGCGGCCTTGACAGCGCGAGCGTGAACGCCGCCTCGATGCCGTCGCTCGGCACGTCGCGCGGCGCGCTGAGCAGGGTGTGGCGCGGCGGGATCGCCCCGGCGCCGGCACCCGCACATCCACGAGCGCCGGGCGGCCCGGCCGGTCTCCCGCCCCGACCAAGATGTCGTGCGCCCCCGCCGCGATCCGGCGCGTCTTGCCCATACGGCTGATGTCCCATGTGCCGTCGCGTGGCAGGAAGCCCTGCCCCCAACACATCAGGGAGACGTCCAGCTCAGTCTCTGGACCTCGAACTCGGTCACGCAGGAGTCTAGCGACGGCACGCGATCGCCTCCGTCTCGTCGTTCCCGTAACAGTGGCCGACCTTGTTCTTGACCGCCCCGATGGCTTCCCACTCGTCCGGGAACCCGTGCCGCCCCATGTTCCTGGCGCGGACCGAGACCATCTTCCCGTGGCGCGCAACGGAATGCCCACCGTGGCGCTCGCGAAGGTGGGTCTCGCACTTCCCCAGGTCGCGCGACACCGAACTCGCTGGCAGTGATCTGCCGCGACAGCTCCAGCAACGCGTCCTGTTCTCGAACCCAGGCAACGCATCGACATGCTCGTGGAGCACGTTCGACAGGTGGGAGCGCACCGAGTGCGCGAGCCGCAACCTCTTGCCGGGGACAAACCCGCTCTCGATCCCGGCTAGAGTGCCCCGCCCGGATCCGGTCGGGATCCCAGGCGCGTTGCGCCTCGTCAAACACCACGACGTGCTCGACGGGGACTTTCCCGGGACGTTTCGTGTCTGTGCCACCGTCACCATCGTGTCGGTCTCGCTCGGCGTCGGCGTCCTGCCGGCGCCATCCCCGCCCGCCAAGTGCAACGTGTGCTACGCCACCCCTCCTGCCGGGGCGACCCGCGGCCCGCCGAACCCGATGTGCGCCGGGTCGCTTGCCGCGATGGTGACGGCAACGGCGTCATCGCTGGCGACGCCGAGCTTGGTGTGGAGACCGGGCTCCCGGGCGCTCCCGTCCCGGGGGAAGTCCCCAAACATCACATGGAACACCTCGTCGGGCTCCGGCGCCTCGTCGTTCGCCGGACACGGCGCCGGCGTCCCCTCGGTCTCGCCCGGCAGGATCACCACGCCCATACGGGGGACGCGCCCCCGGGACAGCACCACCATCCCTCCGTCCCCAGGGTTGAAGTCGTCGGCCGACCGGGACACGGCACCACGCGCGGCGGGGACGTTCTCGCCGACTGGTCGGCGCACGCCAGCGGCACCGTGATCGCCTCCCTGGGGCCGGGCTCACGCGCACGGTCACGCGGGCGCTCCCGCCCCCAATGACGTGACCGCCGCCACCGGGCGCGAACGACACCGACACCGTCTGAGTGGGCGCCGCCACCGACTCCTCGGTCGGCGCGGTGACCACCGTCTTCTCCCCATGCGCGTCACGGTACGTCACGCGCGCGGTGGCGCAACCCCGCCTCCCGGGCGGTCAACAGCCGGTTGCTCCCGGCGGGCACCCAGCTGGAGCCGAACCGCGCTCGGCTCTGCCAGCCGACCTGGCAGACCCGCCCCACCCGATCCGGGTCGGAGATCACCACCCGCATCCGCGGGCCCGGCAGCGTTCTGGTGTCGCCGTCGGCTCCGGTTCCGGGCTCGGAGATGCGGGTGG
>CAZZIL010000480.1:0-1502 GCA_964654265.1 uncultured Gammaproteobacteria bacterium
CAAAGGGCCCCGGACCCCCGCGATGCGCGCGGTCCCGCCCCTCGCGGAAAGGCCTGCCAACTTGGGGTGCGCGCATGTCAAATCGCGTTGTGTGCGTGTAAAATAGTCCCGTATGCGAACCTTGCGAGGAGTTTTGCGTCGTCTGGCCTGGCTGCCGTGTCTGGTTGCCGCCTTGGGGGGCGTTGCGTCCCTTTTGTCGGCGGGCGAGGCGCAGGCGCAGGACGACCAGCCCTTCCTGAGGCCCCCCGAGGGGGACCGCACAAAGGTGGAGGACATCAAGATTGTTCCTCCGTTCGTCGGCGACACCTTCTTGGGGAGGGAGGAGATATTCCTGGTCCTCAACCGCCCCCTTGCCGGCGCGGAGTGGAGCATCATGGGCACCGGCATGTCGCTTTTGCTGACGATAGGGGCGGAGACGGTGACCGCCACCGCCGTCGTCTCGTTGCCGATCCCGGCGGAGATCGAGAGCCAGCTCCCGTCGGAGGACCGGGGAGGGAGCTGCATCGGCCCGACGCCGAGCAACCGGGACGTGCCGGTGTTCCTGTGCTTTGCCTACACGGTCCAGACCACCGACATGGACGGCAACGGGCTGTCGATCGACACCCACGCGCTGCGTTTTGCCAGCGGCTTCAACCTGCTCAGGGGGGGACGCGGATGGGAAAGAACCGAGCACCTTCAGATGCCCAACAACGGCGCCCTGGAGGCCGGGGCGTTCGCGGACCGGGCGTCGCTGAAGGTGGACGGCAGTATCCCCTCGTCCAACACGGCGCCGACCTTCGGGACGCCGACCGTCGGGCCGCAGACCGTCACGGTCAATGAGCCGTTCGTGTTCCGGCTTCCCGCGGCGACCGGCGGGAACGGGGACATACAGTACACCATCGAGGGGGCCCCTCCCGGGGTCTTCGCCGCGTTTGACGCGGACACCGGGGAGTTCGCCGGGAGGGTGGTCGGGCCGGTGAGCGAGACCGAGGTCCGGCTTGTCGCCGCCGACTCGGACCGGGACACCTCCGCCGCGGACGCGGGGACGCTGGCGTTCCGGTTCTCGGCGATCCGGGTCGGGGGGGTGGCCGAGGTGTCGGTGGTCCCGCCGCGGGAGGACGACACGTATCTCACCGGGGAGCGGATCCTCGTGGGGGTGCGCTACAGGAACGAGATCACGCTGGACGGCGACCCCACGCTGGCGATCGATGTCGGGGGCACGTTGCGCACGGCGACCGTCGACGAGGAGCGCACGCAGGCGGCGAGGGGGGTGGCGGAGATATCGCCCCTCGAGTGGCTGTGGTTCTCCCTTCCGGTGGCCGACGGCTACCGGGACGCGGACGGGATCCGGATACCGGCCAACGCGCTGGGGCCGCCCGGCTCCGTCCGGGACATCGCCGGCCGGGCCGTGGACCTGTCGCTCGCCGACTCCCGCTTCGACTGGCTGCGCCTCCTCGAGAGGCACCGGGTCGCGGGTCGCGTGGCGGGCGAGCGAATCAGCCGGCAGGGGGTGATGGTCGAAG
>CAZZIL010000481.1:0-5706 GCA_964654265.1 uncultured Gammaproteobacteria bacterium
GTATTATCCCGCAAGGGAGGGGGCGGCGCGATTTCAGGGGATGCTGGCGCGACGGTCCCGGGTTGCCGGCCCCGGGCGGCGGGGCCGGCCGGAATCCCGAGTTCTTCTGCCGTGGCGGGGTGCGACGGCCGCGGTGCCGGGCGGACGTGCCGGGGAGACGGGACGCAGGCAGGGACGGGGAAGCGCACGGCGGGGACGGCACAGGACACGCCGGGCCGGGCGCCCGCCTGCCCCTTCCGGGGGGCTCTCGCCCGTGGGCCGGCCACTTTCTCGCGGCGTGTCCCGGGCCGCGCAAACGGCGCCGCAATGTTCCCCGCAGGCGTGAGAGATCGCACCCCGGCCCTCAGAGGGCCACTTTGATCGGGGCGCCTGCAAGAGGGGCCGCCCCAAAACGGGCAAGGCGCGGGACAGAAAGCGGGCAGCCGGACGCGCGTTATGGCAAGGCCGCGTCCCGCGGAAAGACCTGCCCAAGGGAGCAACGGCCCCTCACTCCCCTTGGCGCCGGGGGCGTTGTCGCGCCGCGCCAAGCACCGCGAGCTCCAGCGCGGCGGTCCTCGACCAAGGCATCGAGCCGAGGCAGCGTCCACTTGCGGTTGGCGGGGGCAGCCCCGCCCAGCGCCCATCCTCAAGTGCCTCGCGGGTCGCGGCGACTGCGCGCGGCATCGGCCGCCGGCCCGGTCATTCCGAGTCCCCGCAATGGTCGCCAGTCCCGCGGATGGGCACGTCCGGCTGCCAAGTGCCGGCCTCATCGGGTATCTCCCGTCTCTCCCGTGATCATGCCGGGTGATGAAGCGTCCGCCAAGGTGGGTCATTGTCGACCGCCCCCGCTTGACGCAGGGATGTTTTTCGGAACGAGACCCGGGAGGTCTTGGCTACCCCTGCGGGAGGTCGCACTCGGGTTGCCGGTCGCCGGTGCCGTGACCGCCAGGCAGCCCCCATTGACCGTGATGCCGTCGCAGACCCGGGTGCCTCTGGTGATCTTCGAGGGCGCGTGGCGGCAGGCTTGCCCATAGCCGGATCGTGGCACGGCACCTTTTCGATCGTTCCGGCCGGTCCGGTGAGCAGGTGATGCCCAGATCGGGTCGGAGCGGATCCGTCCGCCGGTCAACGTGACCGGACACCGGTTGGGTGACGCGCGGAGCAGGCTACAACGGGTGAGCGTAGCCCGCCGCGGCGACCGGCATCATCGGGTGTTTGGGGACCCCCCCGTTCTGCCCGGATCGGAGGCTGTCCCGGCGCATCCCCGGGGCGGGCCGTCTTTTGGCCTGACGCGTGTCCCGCCTATTTCCGGGTGATCTTCGGCCCGATGTACACCACGCAGACAGGATCGCCTGCTTGCCTTGTCCAGTGGTAGTGGAGTCGCAGGGGCGGTGTGTGGTGCGCCTTTCCGTGGAACGAGCAAAGCAGGCGTCTTGAGGGGTCGCGCGGGTGGCTGAAGGTCATCTGGTTCCCGAACTTGGCCTTCTCCGTGTCGGACGAGTCAGAGAACGCGGCGTTGTCCCCCGTGAAGTGGGTGTTGTATATGTGGTGACCTTCGGGCGTGCGGTTCCCCTCGCTGTCAAACGCCTGCGCGAGACTGTCCAGGACAGCGAGAAGATTCAGCAACCGCCTGGCTGCGGCCGGCGAAAACGTGACCCGTTGAAGGGGGGCGAAGCAGTCTGCGCCGAAGACCAGGCGCGAAAACCGGGCCTCGGACGCAAGTCGCAGGCTCTCCCACGAGTTGAGGGCGGACGGTTGCCTGTCCAGGAACTCTCGCGCCTGCGAGACCTCCCGGATGTTTTCCAGTTGCGCCTGGGAATCCGGAAGGGACGGGCTGCCGTGGCACAGCCGGACCACGACGGGTGAAAAGTCCCAGTCGGAGGGCGCCAGGCTAACCACGGCGCTTCCTGATCCCTTGATGGTCCGGTACGCGGCTTCCCCGATCGCCGTGTCCGTGACAACCCTGTCCCCGCACAGAAGAAGGTCGTCGGGGGAGTGCCAAGGGCGTTGCCCCCCATCGTCCGAGGCGACCTGGGTCAGCCAGCACATTATCGTGGTCAGCTGTTGCGGGGCGTAAACGCGGTTCAGCGCCTGTTGCACGTGGACGCCGGGCATGGGGTGCGTGTGCGCCAAGTGGTGTGTGCAAAGCAACCGTCTCCGGGACCTCTCGACTTCCCGGCGAATATTGAGTAACGTGTCGATGGCCGCCTTGAAGGCGGCATCGCCGACGAACTGCCGGTGGATCGACAAGTCGTTGACAAACAGCTCCATGTCAGTCCCACCCCAGGAGCTCGCGCATGTCCTTGTCGAACTGGTCGAAGAACCCGTCGGGCCAGTCTTCAAGGTTTCCGCGCCTGTCGATGCCCAGGAGCGTGGACTGGGGCATCCCGGTGCCGACGGCCTGTGCCGGTGTCCTGAAGTAAATGAACGCCACGTCCTCCGGCTTGGTCTTCTCCCTGATCACGGCCTTCCGGATGCCGTTCACCACGTGGTCGCTGTGTGTCTCCACCAGGACCTGTACCCCCGCGCCCGCGGCCTCGGCAAGGAACTGTCCCATCGTTGTCTGCCCCGACGGGTGCAGGTGGACCTCAGGGTTCTCAACCAGGATAATGTCGCCTTCGCCGGCCGCCAAGACTGTCAGGACGACCGGAAGGGCCTGAGTCACCCCAAACCCCGTGTGTTTCGGGGAGACGTAGTCCATCCCGGAAGACGTTCGGATTCCCAGTGTCACGGCGCTCGCAATGTCGACCTTGTCCACCGACACACCGAATTCGGGGAAGAGGCGTCTCATGTGGGTCTCGACCTGTTTTCGCAGGGTGGGTGCGGCATCCCCGTGGACCAGCCCCGGCAACACCGGACGGTCATCGTCGGAAAACAGCGTGCCTGCCGCATGCCCACCTGCGGGGTCCGTGGTGTTGGCGCTTTCGGGGTCCACCAGCGGGTATGTCTCGCGCGGACCCAGGCGTTCCGCGGAGAGCGGGCTGATGCGGCGCAGGCACGCGACAACGGGGTCGTTGTGGAAGCCCTCTGGCATCAGGTTGCGCAACGCGTGGGGAGGCCGCTCCTCGGTTTCGCTCGCCTGCACACCTGACACCCTCATGGACATCTCGGTCCGTTCCCCCTCGAAGTCCCAAAGGAACGACGATTCCCGGCCAGACAGGCCGATCTGGATGGCGCCCCGGCCAGTGGGGGCGATGATATCGCCCACCGTCCCCATTCGTGTCGCCGACCCGTTGAGCATCAGCCGTGTGGACCACTCGTGGTCCCGCATGGTCTGGTGCAGGAGGAGCAAGGCCTGCAGCACGGTCGATTTCCCGGAGGCGTTCGGCCCTGTCAGCGCCGTGAGCGGCCGCAGGGGGATCTGCAGGTACTCAAAGCACTTGAGGTGGGACAACTCAATTCGCGTCAACATGAAGGATTCCCTCGAAAACCGCGCGCGCCTTCTCGAAGCGGCGGGTGACGTGCGCGGTGTGGTTCGTGCCCATTGTGATCGACTTCTCGAACTCGGGGTCCGCAAGCATGTCCCCAATGGCCGCGAGCAGTTTCTCTTGGCTTGTCGCGACCATGTCTTCCGGGTACCGCGACAGGCCGGTCGACATGACATCCCACAAGGCGGCGTTGATGACGGACCGCTTGGGCAGGCCGGGGATGTGCCGACGGAAGGCGTTTTTGCCGAACAGCCTGATGTTGTTGGCGAGGCCCCGGCGGAGATCCCGTGAAAGCGCGGAAAGCTCCGGCTCCGGGCACTTGTTCATCCGGCGGAGACACTTGGCGAGAAAGCCGTCCATGTCACCGCGGTATTCCGCGTGGCCAAGGACCTGGAACGCGCAGAACCTGTTGACCAGCTCCCGGTCCTTCATCGCCTTCGTGTTCAGTCCGTTGTCTGTCGCCTCCCGGAACAGGTCGGTATCGACTTCCTGCTTGAGGAACCGTGTGGCCTGGCCCATGAACATGCAGTTCCGCATTTGTTGCCGCGTCAGTTGGGTGCCGCCGTTCACGCGCTCGAAGATGTCAAGCCGGGCACGCTCAGGCACGCTCGAATCAACGATGCAGAACCTGAGGGTGCAGTCTTCCACCCTGTTCTGGAGCTTCGGCGGGAGCTCCGAGAATCTCTTGCCGTTCAGGGCATCCCGGTCGGGGAGTATCAGTCTCAGCTGGTCCGAGACAAAGCGCCTGAACGTGTGCAAACGTTGCAGGCCGTCCACCACCACCATGTGCCCGTTATCGTTCTCTGCCGTGTAGAACATCGGTAGCGGGATGCGCATGACCGCGGATTCAATGAGCTTGCTCTGGGTCGCTTTCGGCCAAACGAAGCCACGCTGGAAATCGGGGTTCATGATGAAGGTGTTCCGTTCGATCCGGCGGAGAGTCTCGAAGACTGTCCGGCTTTCCACGCGAACCCGCACATCGTCAATGGGGAAGTCGTCCCACTCGGATCCGCTGGTGTCGGTGCCCTCCATCGTCTCCGCCGCCGCGCTGTCAGTGGGCTCTGCCAAGTGCGGGTCCCCGTCACGGGGATCAACGGACGACACTCCGCGAGACCTTGCCGGAGACCGGGTCAGGCGCGGGTCTTCGTCGTGATGCTCAACGGGCGGGCCCCATGCCCCGGTGGGTTCCGGTGAGGGCATGGAAGTCCCTTGCCCCGGCTGTTCCACCGTTGGCGAGACCGCTGATGCTGTCACGTACGATTTGCTCATGGAGGAAGTATACCACACACTGGCGGAGCGGGTGCGCCAAGTGGACGCGACCGGCGGGTTGCGCGTTGCCAGCCTCTGGGCGCTTGCGTAACCGTTGTGGCGGGCAGCGTCGTCCCGGCGCGCCCGGGGTCCCGGGCATGGTGAGGTGCGGCGGGACCGCGTTCAACACTGTTCTCCCACCGAGATGGGCATCACGGAGGCGGTGTGGGAGGCATGCCCGCCCGCCCGCGATGCGGAAGAGTCGCGCCCCCGGCCACTCCAGCGGGAGGTGTGTCGGCGACTGGGGCGGAAGACCCCGAGGGCTCAGGTGTCCGCTCGCCACCTCTCCGGGGTCTCCTGCTCGCGGGGTTGGCCGCCCGTCACGCGTGCCGCCTCTCCCCGGGAAACCCTCAGGGCGGGGTGCCCTCCCTTTTCCTGAAGTGTGTCCCGGGCCAGGAAAACGGTGCTACAATGTCCCCCGCAGGCGTGAGAGATCGCATACTGGCCCTCAGAGGCCGCCTTTGATCGGGGCGCTTGCAAGAGGGGCCGCCCCAAAACGGGCAAGGCCGCGGGACAGAAAGCGGCCGGCCGGACGCGCGCTATGGCGGGGCCGCGTCCCGCAAAAAGGCCTGCCCAAGGGAGCAGCGGCCCCTCGCTCCCCTTGCCGGGGGCATCACCGCGCGGTGCCGGCCCGGGTCACTGCCTTCCCCCCTGGACGATCCGGTCCAGGATCATCGAGCAGAACAGGATGGCGAAGCCGGCGAGGATCCCCTGGCCGACGTTGGCGTACTGCAGCGCCTCGAGGACGTCCTCGCCGAGCCCCTTGGCCCCGATGAGCGACGCCACGACGACCATGGCGAGGCTCAGCATGATCGTCTGGTTCACCCCGGCACGGATCGATGGCGCGGCGAGCGGCAGGTCGACGCGCGTCAGCAGGTACCACTTGCTCGCCCCGAAGGAGATCGCCGCCTCGCGCACGTGCCCGGGGACGCCGCGCAGGCCCAGCACGGTCAGCCGCACCACCGGGGTGCCGCCGAAGATCATCGTGGTG
>CAZZIL010000482.1:0-13017 GCA_964654265.1 uncultured Gammaproteobacteria bacterium
TCGCCTTCACGGTCGCCTCCGAGCGTCCGGCGACCAGCACAGCAAGGGACTTGGCGAGCGGGGTGGCGCATGTCGAGCACACCAAGAGGATGCGGGTGGATGTCTTGCGCATGCTCATGGCCTACCTGCGTCAGAGGGAACGGATCGGTGCCCCGGAGGTGATCCCCGGAGACGCCAGAAGTCTTCTGGAGGACTTCATCGATGGCGAGGACCATTGCGCCCTGATGTACCATCTGGGAATTTGGGTCTCGTTCCTTCACAGGCATGATCCGTGCTGGACGATCAGACAACTCCCCAAGGTGTTCCCCGAGGGTGCGGACAGGCGCGACCTCTTCGTCGCGGCCTGGACCGGTTACCTCCGCCCCTTTCCCAGCGGCCGGATGCTCTCGGCCCCCGAGATGAGGGGGTTCTACAGAAGAGGCGTGGCCCTTGACCGGCGACAGGACAAGCCGTACAGCCCCCGGCGGCACACCGCCGACTACGAGCAGGGAATCGCCGCGCATTTCGCCCTCGCCTGCATGGAACACGACAGCTTCGGCTTTGGGGACCCACTGCTCATGGAGTTCCTCGGGAAGCGCAACACCAGGCAGCTCACGGAGTTCGTCGAGGTCGTCGGGAGGCGGGTTGGCAGCAGGGAACCCCGCACGACCGACCACATGCGCAGGTGCCTGCCCGCGATCTGGGAGTGGATGCTGGAGAACTGCGAGGAGCCGTCGCTGTTTGCCGAGTTCGGGGACTGGATGGCGACACACGCCGGGCTCATGGACACTGTCACCCTCGCCCGGCTCATCGGAAGGACGCTCAGGAAGAGCGGCGGAAGCCTTGGGATGTTCCACAGTCTCATGGCCTCGGTTGTCGAGCTGACCCGCGCCGCCCCTGAGGAGATGCGCGAGGCCGTCGACCTGTTCATGGGGTCGGACATAACCGAGGACGACTTCGCGTTCGAGCACATCAGGGATGACGGCAGATGGCTTGAGGCGACAAGGATTCTGCTTGCCCGCGACGACATGGGCGAGCAGGAATGCGCCCGGTTCCGGGAGATCGAGCGCATGTTGCAACCGGACAGGGGCGCACCCGCCGCAAGGCGGACCGTTCCCCGAGCCCCGGATCTCACCAACGAGAGCACCCGCGCGGCATGATTTACTTTGTTGGCGCAGGTCTCAGCGTTGACGCGGGAGTGCCAGGGATCGCGGGGTTGCAGGCAAAGCTCCACGACAAGCTCCGCCGGGATCCGATGCACGGCGCGGCGTACCGCGCATCCCTTCAGGAGATGGGGGTCGGTGCTTCACGCGATTCGGAACTTCTTGGCGGGATTGCGAGCCAACAAGAGCCGGGCACGGGAGAGACGGCGGACTTCCAGCTGGAGGAGCTGATCGATGTGCTCAACTCGAGTGAGAGTCTGCCGGATATCCCGCCCGAGGACAAGTGGGGATTGCGAAGGGCGGTGATGGGGATGATCGGGGAAGGCCTAAACCTGGATGGGGCCAACTCCGGTCCGCCAGAACACTACGTGCGCCTCATCCGGCGCGCAATCCGGCGGCATCGTCCGGTACACGTTTTCTCCGTCAACTTCGATCTCTGTATCGAGTTGCTGATGCTACTGGGTTACGTGGTGGAGACAGGCTTCGCGGGTTATGGCCCGCAATACCGCTGGGAATGGATTCGGTTCAGGGGGCCTTGGGCACGCAAGTGTTCCTCTACAAGATGCACGGATCGCTGAACTGGGTGCTCGGGGCTGACGGCGGGCTGTACTCGCTTGACCCCCGCGGTTTCAAGGACATCGAGAGGGCGGTGGTCGTCCTCGGCAAAAGGCCGAAAGAGGCCGGGGAATTTCCCGAGCCGTACTGGTTCTACCGGGGGTGGTTTTTGAGGGTTGCGCGCTTGGCGCGCCAAGTCATGGTCATCGGGTATTCTTTCTACGACGATGGGATAAACGCGATGCTGGCGGAGTTCGCGGCGCGGCCGGAATGCGACCGGATCTGCGTGCTGTCGAGGTTTCCGGACTCGCCGGAGCGGGAGAAGGAGTTTGCCAGGATCAGGAAGGCCCTTGGGGGGAGCAACCGTGTGCAGTTCATTTCCGGCACCGCGGAGAATTTGTCACGCGGGGCCTATGATCACCAGCTGTGTTCGGGGCGCGTCTCCCCGGGGCCTTAGCGAAGGCATTCTGGCGGTTCGGCCGTTGCAAATTCAAGACCGGCACAATCTGGTGCCCCCACCGCTGGCGCACGCCGGTCCACACCCGTGCCGGCCGCCTCATTTCCGGATTGGCGCCGAAGGGGAATGCCCGCGAAGCGGGATAAGGTCGTCGCGAGGGCGAGCGGGTCGTAGCCCGCCTGCATCTCCCATCCGGCACACTTCCGCAAAATGCCCTGAACCGCGTCAAATGTCCCCCGGTCCGCCACTGACAGAATCCGGAGGTCAGGCCGGGACATGCTTTGAAGCCCGGGATGTGGCGGCGCGGACTTGAGCCGGGCGTGGCCGGATGCCACGGGGAAGGTCGTGGGGTATCGCCTCCCTCAGGGATTCGAATTCCGGATTGCCGGTCGCAAGAAGATCGCTCACCAAGGACCGGACTTCCTCCTTCAGGCTCGGGTCCTTCGAGAGGACCCTGATTGCCTGTTGCCAATGGTTGCCGGCATCAAGGGGAGGGAGAGCAGCGCCGCTTTGCCCCCCGGCCCAGGACAGGTGGGTGCGGGCAATTTCGAGCGTGTCCGTTGGTGCGCTCCCCGCAAGAGTCACAATGGAGAGCTCCAGCCCTGTCGGCCGGGACAGCTTCCCTCCCGTGGCCGCCAACGTCCTGCGCACAAGACTCGCAAGGTCCGCAACCCCGATCACCGGGCTCTTGGCGTTGACCCAATGCCCGAACTCCACCAGAACTTCCGTGGGCTGTTGTTCCCTGACGGCGGCGTCCCAGAACCGGAGAAGCTTCCGGTCCAGGGCATCGCCGAGACGGTCACTGTCCATAAACGCCATTTCCCCAACCTCCCTGACAAACCCAGCCCGCAACTTGGGCGTGCCCTGGTCCCAGAAAAAGTCGAGGACCGGATGGCCGGGGCCGAATTCAGGGGACCCGACAAAAAACCGTGCCAGGTGGTATGCCAATCTCTCGACCAGATACCGGAATTGCTCGGCATCGGGGTCAACGGCGCTCGACAGGCGTGTGCCACGCTTGTAGAGGTCGTGGATCCGGGGGTCGGACAGGATTCGCACCGGGGGCGTGCAGAGAAGGTAACCTGTCCACGCCGCCTGGAAAAGATCCCGCCTCGGGTGATCCTCGGGGAAGATGTCTTCAAGCAAATCCGTCCCCCAGCTCTCGTCCAACGAGCGCAATGCCACGAAATACCGGCCATACATCGACATGATCGCCGCTGTGGTCGTGTTTGCCAGGGTGTCCTCGAAAAGTCGGCGAATGTCACTAGCGAGATTCCCCTTGTCCCCGCGCTCGCGAGACTTGGCGTCCCAGTGGGCGAGCAACACCAACGCCTCAAACGCGGTCCCCCTTGTCGAGTTGATTGCCAAGCCAAACGGGTCTTCCCCAGCCGCGTCGCCGTTCCCGTCCTGCAGCATGGGGTCCGGCACCGAAAGCAGGTGGGCGAGAATCTCGACAATCTGGTCCCTGCGGACCATGACATCCGGCAGGACGGGAGAGTCCGAGCCATAGAGCATCTCGCGCACAATCCGGGCCGCGGCGCACAGGACAGACTGCCACGACCCGAGCCACGCGGCAAAGCCGTCCTTGTCTGTTCGCCTGACGTGTCCGAAGGGGTCGGCCTTGTTTGATGCCACGATCCCGAGGCAGCAATCGACAATCACTTTTCCGTCCATGCGTCCCCGAAGGTCCGGATTCTTCCTGATGGCTCCCCGCACTTCCTCGAGGCACACGTAGGTGTAGTGTGGGTCCAGCCTGTCCCGATCAAAGAAGAGACCGACGTGCGCGGCGTAGACGTCGGGACGCTTGCGTATGTCATGCTCCAGCATGTCCCCGACCCCCTCCGTGCCGGGTGTCCGCCAAGTGCCATCCCCTGACTTGCCAAGCTCGATGGGACTCCATGAGGTCTTCAGCTGCTCTGCGATTGCAGGTACCGGAAAGCGCTCCAGCTCGTCCCGGTTCATGGGATGCTTGGGCAGCCTGGGCTCCCTGTTCATCCGATCGGCCGGAGACTCGGACTTGAGGCAGGGGTCAATCGCGATTCCCAAGCGATTCGCGGCATCCCGCTCGTCAGGCGTCAGGTGTCGGTGAATCATGGAGAGCGCGTCCCCGACGAGCCCGGGATGTTGCCCGGATTGGGTGAACTCGCAGATCTGCCTGACAAACCTCCGCTGGTCGCTGTCCGACAGGGTCCGGAACCCCCTCCCAAGCGCGTGAAGGTATTCCGCGTCCGTCACAAGCGCCCGGCACTCCTCACGCTCGAAGACCTTGAACAGGGCCTCCCGGAACTCCGTCTTGAGGATGTCCGGGACCGATCCCGAGAAGAACAGCCGCACCCGCCACATCGCCCAGCTGTCCGGGAGTGGGGCGACGTTCTCCGCGTGGAACTTCCTGAGCTTCTTCCTGTCGGACCGCGACAACCTGATATGCCGCTCCGCAAGTTGCATCAGTGCGGCCGCCAGCTTGCGCGCGTCGTTGTCCGGGGATGTCACCCTGCTGCCGTCCATCCTCACGCTGAAGAGGTCCACGTCCGGAAGGAAGAGGTTGTCGAAGAGCTCAAAGGCTGGGCTCACACCCCGAACGCCCCTGCGCTCAACGATCCCGCCCAGTGTGCGCAACACGAGCGAAAGGGCGCGCTCGACGTGACTGTCGCCGATGTCGGCAAGGCAACGAAACAGGCCTCCGTGCGAAAGGTCGGAGAAATGGAGCGGACCCCGGTCGTCAAATGGCGGCTGTGCCAGCTCCGCCTTGGGGCGCAACGCCAGCAACGCCTCGGCTAGCATCAGCAATTCTTCGTGATTGCCTGCCGTGTGGAGTTCGGTGATGATCCCGTGATGCCCGAACTTCCGGTGGCCGTATCCTGCCAAGATTCCGGTCCAGCCCTCGTCACTGATCTTTGGTATGAGCCGGGCAAGCTCCCCGGCCGGCAGTCGGCTGCTGACCCAGAGAAGGTTCTCGACCATGCGTGCGGTGAAACCCGCCTCGGTCACCGGGATCCCGCGGATTATGTCGGCGACCAGCCTGGGATTCTCAGGTGCCATCCTCGACAGGTAGCCGAGCTCTGGCGGGTCGGGCTCGTCATCAGGCACAGACATCCCCCCTTCCTTGAGGACGTCAAGGAAGCCGTTTTCCCACAGCCACCCAAGCCAACGCTCGTCAGCCACCAGGTAGAAGCGCCGCCGCGCCGCAAGGCTGGCCTGGAAAAGCGCGTAAAGCTCGTCGCCGCTGGAGATTGGCGATCCTCCTGTCGTGCTCATTCCTCCCTCCCGTGCGGCGAGATTTTGTCAGGGCCGCCGCTGGCGGTTGCATCGACGTCGTCGAGCAGCTCAGGCCGCACCGGTTGGGCGTGTCGCATGGTCCTCTGGAACTCGTCGAGCAACTCATCGAAGCCTTCCCGCGTGAACGCCACCTTTTTGGTGCGGTGGTGGGCGAAGCCGTTCAGCCGATCCCAAAGCCCGCGCACTCTCCTGCCAGCCGCCGCCTTCTTGAGAAAATCCTGGTAGAACCGCCACTCCTCCTCGGACACCGGGCTTCGGGACCGGTCGCCGGTGAGAAAGGGGTACAGGACCTCCCTCAGCGAGTGGGTGGCCTGCGCAATCCAGTCCGTGTTGCCTTCGAGCGCCGGTTGGGCGACGAAGAGTGCCCCCTTGAACATCTCGGTCGGTGTTCGCCGCCGTCGTTCACCGGTCTCAGGGGGTCCCATCCCCCACTCGTGGAGGTCTTCCAACGCCTGACACAACCTCTGTCGCTCAGGGTTCAGGTCAATCACGGGAACGGGGTTGTGGTCGTGCTCCATGGTGCGCGGACAATACTGCGACCATGCTAGCACAGTCTCGCCCTCAAGGGCAAGTCAGGATGCCCCCCAAGGGGGGAGCCAGCGCATGGAAGGGCTTGCCTGGCAACGGTGTTGGATAAGGGCTGAACTCTCTGCCGAGGACCGGGGCACAGAAGGTGCCATGTGTGCAGAACACCAATCCCCAATCGTGTTCTCGGAGTCCCGCCTTGGGGTTACCAGCCTTGGCGCGGGATTGCTTGGGCACGTGGTGGCGCCCGGGAAATCGAGGGTGGCACGCCAGCGTCTCCATGGGGCCTCGAAGCCCGGAGCGATCATGGGCACGCCCGCGGTGCCTGGTCGTGGAGCTCCCACGGAGTGTGTGCCGCAGGGTACCCAATCTTGCCGGGATGCCGGGGGACCGTTGCTGGTGGGCAAGATGGCTGTCAGGTCACGGTCGGCACAACCGGGCGTAAGGGGACGGCATGACAGCGGGCACACATGAGACGCCGAGGGTGGGTCCCTCGGCATCTCCAAGATGGCGGCCTCCTACTGCCGCCGGCAGAGCCAGAACCTGCCCGTGCACGAGTGGGATGTGCGGGCCGGACTGCCCGTCCGGCCTTCCCCCGGTGAGGGGACGGATCGCGCAGGCGGGGCGCCCGCTGGCTCAGTCCGCCGACGGCGGGGTCTCGACCGGTTCCCGGGTCCGGTCCGGGTCCGCCCTGCGCTCGCGCAGGAGCGTCCGGACATGCAACGCCAGCACTAGGACGATGAGCCCGAACAGGCCCGCCGCGATCGGCCGGTCGACAAAGTCCAGCGGCGTGTTGACACGGGCCATCGCGCTTCTCAGCTTGACCTCCATGATCCCGCCGAGCACCATGCCGAGGACGACCGGCACGATCGGCAGCGCGAGACGCTTGAGGACCAGGCCGAACACCCCGAGCGCGCACGCCACGGCGACGTCGGTCAGCGAGTTGCGAAGGCTGTAGACGCCGACAAACGACAGCGTGAGGATCATGGCGCCGAGCAGTCGGGTCGGGATCTGTATCACCCGCAGCAGGGCGTTGGTCGAGAACAGGAGGAACACGAGGACGATCACGTTGAGGGCGAGCAGCGCGATGTAGAGCGCGAGCACGAAGTCGAGGCTTTCCTGGAACAGCTGTGGGCCCGGCACCACGCTGTGGATGTAGAGCACCGAGAGCATCATGGCGGTCAGCGCCTCGCCGGGGATGCCGAGCGCGAGCAGCGGGATCATCGCGGCGGCTGGCACGGCGTTGTTGGCGCACTCCGACGCGACGAGCCCCTCGGGCGAGCCGTCGCCGAACGCCTCGGGCTTCCGCGATGTGCGCCGCGCGTGTGTGTACGACAGGAACTGCGCGGTGAACTCTCCGACGCCGGGGATGATCCCCATCAGGACGCCGATCCCGGACGACGTTGACGCGACGCGCTTGATCCCGAGCAGTTCCCTGAGTCCGCGGAGGATGTTGCCCTCGACGTGCGCCCGGCCCGGCGTGCGGTCGGGCTCGACGAGCAGCAGCAGCGCCTGCGAGATGGCGAACAGGCCGAGCACGACGACGATGAGGTCGACCCCGCCGGCGAGCCAGGCCTGCCCGAAGGTGAAGCGGTGGGTGTAGCGCGTCGACTCCAGGCCGACGGTCCCGAGGAAGATGCCGAGGCAGGCGAGCATGCCGGCCGCAAGCGACTGTCCGCGGTGGGCGAGCACGGCGAGCACCACGCCGAGCAGCGCCGCCAGGAAGATCTCCCGGCTGCCGAAGTGGGGGGCGACCAGCGCCAGCACCGGCGCGAGCGCCACCAGGCAGAGCACGGAGAACACGCCCCCGAAGAACGACGCGGAGTAGGCGAGCGACAGCGCGCGGTGCCCCTCGCCGCGCCGGGTCATCGGGTAGCCGTCGTAGGTCGTGAGCGCGTTGACCGGCGTGCCGGGCGTGTTGATCAGGATCGCCGGGATCGCCCCGCCGTACATCGCGGAGCCGTAGATGCCGAGCAGCAGGATGAGCCCGACGATCGGCTCCAGCGCGAACGTCGCCGGCAGCAGGATCGCGATCGCGACCGCGGGCCCGACCCCGGGGATCGCGCCGATGATCACGCCGCCGACGGAGCCCGCAAGGAGGGCGGCCAGGACCTCCCAGTGCGCGAGGATCTCGAGGCTGGACCAGAGGGTGTCCACCGCCCGTCACAGGTGGATCAGCGCGAACGACCGAAGCGCGTCGGGGAGGAGCTCGTAGACGCGCCCGGCCGGGAGCTTGACCTGCAGAAACCCCCGGAACACGGCGGCGACGCAGAAGCCGAAGGCCGCCATCAGGAGGAGGGCGCGGGTGCCGCGGCGCCCCACCCGCAACGCCAGGAGCGTCGAGAACAGGATCGTCGACGGCATGTAGCCCGCGAGCGGGACCACCACCACGTACGCAAGGAAATACGGGACGTACTCCAGGGAGCGCAGCCAGAGGGCGATCTCCTTGCGGGTTCCCGGCAGGCGCGGCGACGCCAGCGACCCGGCGAGGTGGAGCCCGGCGAGCAGCGCCATGCCGACGAGCGCGATCGCCGGCCACAGGCGCGGCTGCGCGAACCACTGGGTGCCCTTCAGCCAGGCGGTCTGCGAGCCGACCTGCGACAGCAACAGGACGGACAGCGCCAGGAACCCGGCGGCGAACGCGAGGTCGCCCGGCCGGCGGGGATGCCGGGCCGGCCCTTGCCGGTCCGTGGCGGCGGGCGTCGGCATCCCCCCGGAAGGCGCCAGGCCCCGCCGGGGACGCCGGCCGCCCGGCCGCGGCGGCGAGGGTTACTCTTCCAGCAGCCTCCCGATGGTGGCGAGCGCCTTCTTGTCGGACTCGATCTGCGCCCGCGACTCCGCGGCGTCCTGCCAGTAGATGAGCACGCCGGTCTCGGCGGGCAACCTCTGCGCCTCCGGCGACATCAGCGCGGCCCGCGCGGCCTCGGCGATCTTGGCGCGCGCGTCCGCCGGCACGTCCTTGTGCACGAACAGGCCGTTCCACAGCGTCAGCGACAGATCCGGGTCGATCTCCCGGACGGTCGGGACGCCGGGGGTGATCCCGATGCGCTCGCTGCCGATGCTCGCAAGGATCTTCAGGTCGTTCATGCACGGCAGGATCAGCTGCAACGTCGTGTTGATCACGTCGGCGTCGCCCGACGCGAGCGTGTTGCAGTTGAGCTCGTCGAACGCGGCGTCGCCGGCGAACGAGAAGCCCGACTTCTTCGCGAGCGCGAACGAGATCCGCGTCGGCGGCAACGGCGCGCCGAAGTGGCCGAGCACCACGTCGTTGTCCCGCGCGTGGCGCGCAAGTCCCGCCCAGTCGTCGTAGGGCGCGTCCGACCCGGCCGCCAGCACGAACGGGTACGTCATGAAGATGCCGATCGGCTCGAACACCTCGCCCTCCAGCTCGGGAATGCCGATCTTGTGGCCGACGAGCGCGATCGCCGGGACAAACGACCCGACCGTGTAGCCGTCCGCCGGCGCCGTCGCGACCTCGACCGCGCCGGGGAACGGCCCGCCACCGCCGCCCGGCTTGTTCACCACCGCCGCCGGCACGCCGTGGCGCCGCTGGAACTCGTCCGCGATCATCCGCGTGAGCACGTCCTCCAGGTCGCCCGGCGGCCACGGCACGACGAAGCTCACCGGCTTCTCCGGATAGTCGGCCGTCGCCGACGAGATGGCCATCAGGCCGGCAACAACCGCGAACGCAAACCTTCTCATGGGTGCTCCTCCTCCCTGTCCGCGCGACCGGACCGCCCGGCGCGCAAGGGGGCATTCTACCCGCGCCGGGGGAATTTGCGACAATACGGGGGTGACGCGCCCCGGGACCCTCGGGTCTTGGCCCGTGGCGCCGGCGGGTCGTGCCGCCGGGCGGGAGGGGCGTGACAAGCAAGGAGGGGAGAATGGAAGCGACCGACCCACACGGCGCGGGCAGCCGGTTCTGGCAGCCGATGGCGCATCCGGCGGACAGCCGGCGCAACCCGCCGACGGTGATCGTCTCGGCGGAGGGCGTTCACCTGACGGACTCGGAGGGCAACCGGCTGCTGGACGCGGTCGGCGGGCTGTGGAACGTCAACCTGGGGTACTCCTGCGCCGCGGTGAAGGAGGCGATCCGCGCACAGCTGGAGCGGCTCCCGTACTACAACGCGTTCCGGGGCGCGACCAACGACCGGGCGGTCGAGCTGTCGGGGGAGCTCGCCCGGTTCTTCGACGAGGAGGGGATGGAGCGCGCGTTCTTCACGCTGGGCGGGTCGGACTCGGTCGAGGTCGCGCTGAAGATGGCGCGGCAGTACCACCGGCTGCGCGGCGAGGGCCGCCGCACCAAGTTCCTGAGCTTCAAGCGGGGCTACCACGGGACGCACTTCGGCGGCGCCAGCGTCAACGGCAACGCGAAGTTCCGCGCGGCGTACGAGCCGCTGTTGCCGGGGTGCTTCCACCTGCCGGCGCCGCACGCCTACCGCAACCCGCACAACGAGTCGGACCCGGAGCGGCTGGCGGCGCTGTGCGTCGCCGCGCTGGAGGACGAGATCGCGTTCCAGGGGGCGGACACGATCGCGGCGCTGATCGCCGAGCCGGTGATGGGGGCGGGCGGCGTGATCGTCCCGCACGCGAGCCTGATGCCGCGGTTGCGCGAGGTCTGCTCCCGCAGCGGGATCCTGCTGATCTCCGACGAGGTGGTCACCGGGTTCGGCCGCGTCGGCGAGCACAGCGGCGCGCGGCTCTGGGGGGTCCGCCCCGACATGATGACCGTGGCCAAGGCGATCACCAGCGGGTACTTCCCGTTCGGCGCCGTCCTGGTCGCCGGGCACGTCGCCGAGCCGTTCGAGAGCGACACCTCGGGCGAGGGGGCGCTCGACACCGGCTACACCTACTCCGGGCACCCGGTCGGGGCGGCGGCCGCGCTCGCCGCACTCGCCGAGACCCGGCGGCTGAGACTGCATGAGAACGCGCGGGTCCTCGGCGAGCGGCTGCTCGGGGGGCTCAAGGGGCTGGTGGACCGGCACGAGAACGCCGGCGACGCGAGGGGAAAGGGGCTGATGTGCGCGATCGAGCTGGTGCGCGACAAGGCCGGCAAGGTCCCGGTCGCCGCGGAGGACGCCGAGCGGATGCGGCTGGCGGTGCGAGACGCCGGGGTGATGATCCGCATGTCCGGCAACGTCGTCATCCTCTCCCCGCCGCTGGTGGCCGAGGCCGGCGACATCGACCGGATTGTGTCGGCGCTTGACGCGGGGCTTGGGGCGATCGGGCGGTAGGGCGCCCGCGCGCGGGCGTCGCCTTGCCGGCCGGGCCGCCGGGGGTCCCTCCCGGGTTCCCGGAAGGGCGCCCCGGGCATGCCGGGCCGGGGCGGTCCGCGGCGCGGGAGGCACGTCGACCGATCCGCGACAGCCGGCCGACACTGTGTGCGAAAGAGGGCATGGGCGCCCCGCGCGACCTTCCCGGCCCCCGGGTCTGGGGGCGTAACCTGGGAAAGATTCACGGGACACGGCGCAAATCGGCAGGCAGGGGGGCGTTTTTGTCGCGATTCCCCGCGCCCGCGGCTATAATGGGCCTATGAGTTTCCGCCAAGGGATTGAGGAATGACAGGCCTTCGGTCGGCCGTGGTGGCCGGCGTGATGGGTCTTTGTTGGGGCGCGTCGCTCACTGGCGTGGCGGTCGCCCAGACGGATCCGCATCCGTTCAATGTGCTCACCGTGGAGATCGGCTCGCCGGAAGTCGGCGGGGTAGTCGGCGGGGACACTTTCTACCCGGGACAGTCCATTGACGTGCAGGTCTCGTTCCAGTACGTTGGCCCCTCCGGCGCCACCCCCCCGATCAGCCTCTCGCTGGCCGCCAGCGGAGACGAGCCCAGGCTGGCGATCCAGGTCGGCGACCAGACAGTGTATGCCGATCTGGTCGACTCACTGCCGTTCGTCACCGGAAACAACAGGTGCATCGGGACGACCGCGCCGGGCGGCGGGCGGTTGGCGAACAACCTGTGCTTTCGGTACACGGTACAGTCGGACGACCGCGATGACGATGGCATCTCGATAGGCGATGACGCGCTGGAGCTTCGGGGCGCGGCCATCCACCAGGATGATGTCCCCTTCGCCACCACCGGGTCCAACCTGCTCGCCGGCCAAAGCCTCCCGAGCAACGATCCCATGCGCAAGGTGGACGGGGGAAGGGTTGTCGCGGTGTCGGTTGCGCCGCCGGCCTACGGCGACACCTTCTACACCGGGGAGAACATCTGGGTCGCGGTCGACTATAGCGTCCCGGTCAGGCCGGGCGGTAGCGGAACCCCGGAGCTGACCCTGGACGTGGGCGGGACAGACCGCGTGGCCCTCTTCAATGCGGAGCGCACTTGGAGGGGGTTGACCGTTGTCGGGGCCGGGGGCACCAGCACCAGCGCAGGGACCGAGCGGCTGTGGTTTGCCTACCGGGTCGCCGCGGGTGACGCGGACACGGACGGGATCGGGATCCCCCCGGACGGGCTGTCCACCCCCGACAGCGCGATCCGGCTTGTCTCTGACCGGAGCATGATCGTGTCCGACTCGCTTGCCGGGGTCGTGTCCTCGAGTTACATCAAGCGGAAGGTGGCGTCGAGCGCGGGTGCCGCCGGGTCGTCGATCGTCAGCCATGCGGGCGCGCTCCACGAGGAGAACGACGGCGGGGATGTGTCGTATCGGCGCCCGACACTCACGGGTTCCCCGGTGTGGTCGATCGACGGGACGGACGCCAAGTGGTTCTCGATCAACGGCTCGTCCGGGGCCCTGCGGTTCCGCGCGGCGCCGGACCACGAGCGCCCGAACGATTCCGATGCCGACAACACCTATCTCCTGCGCGTGACCGCCTCAGACACGAACGGGCGTTTGATGCGCGTCGTGCGCCTGGTGGTCGGGGTGTCCGACGTGGACGAGCCCGGCGAGGCGCACATCACCCGGACGAGACCTGTCGCGGGGGCGAACTTGGCGGACCAGGTCATTGTCATCGACCCGGACGGGGTCGGGAGCGCCACGGCCACGTGGGAGCGGCAGATTGTCGGGCAGGCCTGGGAGGAGGTCGACTTCGAGGCCGATGCCGTTGAGGCGGGCTACCGCTACCGGG
>CAZZIL010000483.1:0-1700 GCA_964654265.1 uncultured Gammaproteobacteria bacterium
CTGTTCGGGACCCTCTGGGAGTTCAGCGCGGACGGCAAGATCGCCGACACGGCGTCGACGCCGCTCGACATCAAGCCGCACACGGACGGCACGTACTCCCACGACGCGCCGGGGCTGCAGGCGCTGCTGTGCCTGGACTACGACGCCACCGGCGGCGACAACACCTTCGTCGACGGATTGCACCTCGCGGGCGTGATGCGCCGGGACCACCCCGACGAGTACCGCACGCTGTGCGAGGTCCCGATCCCGGGGCAGTACATCGGCGACGGGGCCCACCTCGTCGCGCAACGCCCGGTGTTCCGGACCGACCCGTCCGGGAAGATCGCCCAGGTGAGCTACAACAACCACGACCGCGCGCCGTTCCTGCTGCCGGAGCCGCAGATGGCGGCGGTCTACCGCGGCCTTGCGCTGTTCGACCGGCTGGCGAACGACCCGGCCAACCAGGTCGGGTTCGGCCTGCGGCCCGGCGAGATGGTCGTCTTCGACAACTGGCGCCTGCTCCACGGGCGCAAGGCGTTCGAGGGAAGCCGCCGCATGGCCGGGTGCTACCTCAACCGCGAGGACTTCGAGAGCCGCCTGCGGATGCTCTCGCCGCCCCCGACGGACATGGCCGCCGGGCAGGGATGATCGGGTTCCGCTCCGACAACGCGACGCCGGCGCACCCGTCGATACTGGAGGCGGTCCGCGACTCGAACGAGGGGGCGGCCCTCTCCTACGGCGACGACCAGTGGTCGGGGCGGCTTGACGAGACGTTCTCTGGGCTGTTCGGGATCGAGGCGTGGGTGGTACCCGCCGTGACCGGGACCGCCGCCAACGCGCTCGCGCTCGCCGCGCTCGCGGGGCCGACGGACGCGGCCTACGTCCACGAGATGTCGCACATCAGCCACGACGAGTGCAACGCGCCCGAGTTCTTCACCGGCGGGACCAAGATTGTCACGCTCGGCGGCGACGTGGCGAAGTTCGACGCCGCCCGGCTGGAGCGGGCATCGGACGTCAAGGCGGACGTGCACCGCGCGGCGCCGAGGGCCGTGTCGGTCACCCAGGCGACCGAGCTCGGCACGCTCTACACGTTGGATGAGATCCGCGCGATCGCGGATGTGGCGCGGAAACGGGGGATGCGGCTGCACCTGGACGGCGCCCGCCTCGCGAACGCGGTCGCCGCGCTCGGATGCTCCCCGGCCGAGGCGACCTGGAGGCTCGGCGTCGACGCCGTCAGCTTCGGCGGCACCAAGAACGGGTGCCTGATGGCGGAGGCCGTCGTCCTGTTCGACCGGGCGCCGCTGGGCGAGTTGCGGCGGCGCGCCAAGCGCGGCGGGCAGCTGCTCTCGAAGATGCGCTTCCTGTCGGCCCAGCTGCTCGCGTACGTCAGGGACGGCCTGTGGCTCGACAACGCCCGCCACGCCAACCGAATGGCCCAGGCGCTCGCCGGCCGGCTCCGTGACGCCGGGCTGGAGCCCGTCCACGAGCCCGAGGTGAACATGGTGTTTGTCGCGCTCGACGGCAAGGCACGCGACCGGCTGCGGCAGGAGGGACTTGACTTCGGGCGCGACGGGGACGCCCCGGTGCGCCTGTGCGCCTCGTGGTGCACGCGCGAGGAGGAGATCGACCGGCTGGTCGGCGCCATCGCCCCCTGAGCGGCGGGATCGCCCCGGCGACGCCGGGAAGGCGGCCGGGCGGTCCGCGCGGGGCGACGCCTACAC
>CAZZIL010000484.1:0-6940 GCA_964654265.1 uncultured Gammaproteobacteria bacterium
CACCGGCTCCCCGGACAGCGTGCGCGGGTTCTCCACCCGGATGTCCGCCCCCATCCGCCGGTAGATCTCGACAATCCCCGCGCGCGTCGGGTTGACCGACACCTCGCGGAGGACGACCTCGCCCTTTCGCGCGGTCACCGCGGCGGTGAGGAGGAACGCGGCGGAGGAGATGTCGGCCGGCACGCGGACCTCCGCGCCCTTGGGGGTTTGCCCGCCCGTGAGCGAGACGGTGCGGCCGTCGACCCGGACGTCGCACCCGAAGATCGGGAGCATGCGCTCGGTGTGGTCGCGGCTTGGCGCCGGCTCGGTCACCGAGGTGTCGCCGTCCGCCTGGAGTCCGGCGAGAAGCAGCGCCGACTTCACCTGCGCGCTTGCCACCCTGGACACATGGTCGATCCCGGCGAGTCGTCCCCCCTCGCCGATCCGCACGGGCGGCCTGCCGTCCCTGCAGGCGATGCGGGCGCCCATCTCCCGCAGCGGGAGGGCGATCCGCTCCATCGGCCTCTGCCTCAGCGACGCGTCGCCGGTGAGCGTGCAGGGGACCCCCGCGGCGGCGACCACGCCGCACAGCAGCCGGAGGAGGGTGCCGGAGTTGCCGCAGTGGACCGTCCCGCGCATCATGCGGATCCCGTCCGGGCCGCCACCCTCGACCACGCGGGCGTCCGCGCGCTTGCGCACGGTGGCGCCGAGCCTGCGGGCGACCCGCACGGTGGCGCGGACGTCAAGCGCGTCCAGGGGGTTGCGGATGACGCTGGTCCCCTCGGCCAGCGCGGCGAGCAGGAACGCGCGGTGGCTGATGGACTTGTCCGACTCGGTGCGGACGTCGCCCCGGACCTCCGCGGTGGGCCGCGCGACGATGTCGGTCATTGCCTGGCCCGTCTCAGCCAGCGGTTGCGCAGCTCCTTGGAACGCTCGAACGAGTCGGTCAGCTCCTCGTGCTGCCCGGACTTGAGGGAGCCCTTCAGCCGTTCCAGGGCGCGCTCGAAGTCGCCGAGCGCGCCGAGCACGTTGTCGCGGTTGGCGACGAGGATGTCCTTCCACATGCGCGGGCTTGAGCTGGCGATCCGAGTGAAGTCCCGGAAGCCGCTGGCCGCGAACTCAAGCATCCTTCTCTTGTCCGGGTCGGCGCCGATGGTCTCCACCAGCGCGAACGCGAGCAGGTGGGGCAGGTGGCTCACCACCGAGAACAGCTCGTCGTGGCGGTCGACGCCCATCCTCTTGATGCGCGCGCCGGCTCGCCGCCAGATCCCGCTGACGGCGCGGGTCGCCCCCAGGTCCGCGCCCTGGGGGCACAGCACGACGTCCCGTTCCCGGAACAGGGTGGGGTCCGCCGCTTCGATCCCGTGGAACTCCCGGCCGGCGATCGGGTGGCACAGGACGAACCGCCTGGCGGCCTCCGGCCCGAACAGGTCGCGGACGTTGTCGCGCACCGTTCCCTTGACGCTGCAGCCGTCGAACACGACGGTCGAGCCGTCGACGTGCGGCGCGAGCTCCGCGAGGACCCGGCGGATGGCGAGCACCGGGACCGCGATGAACACGACGCCGCCGGCGGGGGAGGCCTTGCCGACGCTCGCGAACGCCTCGTCGTAGAGACCCGACCCGACCGCGGCCTTGCGCGTCCCCGCCGACCGGTCCACGCAGACAAACCGGCACGACGCGCCGGAGCGCCTGAGGGCGCCCACCAGGGAGGAGCCGATGAGCCCGGCGCCGACCACGACAAACCGCACCTCCTTGCCGAGTCTCACGCGAGCAGCCGCTCCAGCCCGTCGACCAGCCGGTCGTTCTCCTCCGGCGTCCCGACGGTGATCCTGAGGTGGTCGTCGATCCCGTAGTTGCCGAGCGGGCGGGTGATGACGCCGTGCCCGACCAGCCCGCGGTGGATCGCGGCGGCGTCGTCGAAGCGCGCCATCACGAAGTTCGCGGTGATCGGGGGGTGCGGGATCCCCAGCCGGGCGAACGCCTCGCGCAGGCGGTCGATCCCTTGCGCGTTGGTCTCCCGGCTCCGGCGGACGAACTCCTCGTCGCCGAGCGCCGCGATCGCGGCCGCCTGCGCGAGGACCCCGGTGTTGAACGGCTGGCGGATGCGGTTCATCATGTCGATCAGCGCGGGCGGGCCCACGCCGTAGCCGATCCGCAGGCCGGCCAGGCCGTGGATCTTGGAGAACGACCGGGTCACCACCAGGTTGTCGAACTCCCCGGTCCAAGAGACGCTGGGCCCCGGGCCGTCGTCCATGTACTCGTGGTAGGCCTCGTCGAGCACCACGAGCACCGACGGGGGCACCGCCCTGACGAAGCCGAGGATGTCTTCCGGGGGATGGTACCCCCCGGTCGGGTTGTTCGGGTTCGCCACAAAGACCACGCGGACGGCCGGGTCCCGGCAGGCCTCGGCCATCGCGCCCAGGTCGTGGGAGTGGTCCCGGTCCGGGACGACGACCGGGGCGGCCCCGCGCCCAAGCGTCGCAAGCTCGTAGACCAGGAAGGCGTGGCGCGAGTACACGCACGCGGTCCCGGGGCGAAGGAAGAGGTGCGCGCACATCTCCAGCACATCGTTGGAGCCGTTGCCGAGCAGTATCCGGTCGGCGGAGGTCCCGAGCCGGGCGGCGATCTCGCGCTTCAGCGCGGACCCGTCCGCGTCCGGGTAGCGCGCGACGTCGCCGGCGCCGACGGCGCGCATCGCCTCCATCGCCTTGGGGCCGCACCCCAGCGGGTTCTCGTTGGAGGCGAGCTTGACGAACCCGGAGGGGTCGCGCCCGCCGGCGACCTGCGCCGCGGACTTCCCGGGCTGGTATGGGGCGATGCGACCGATCCCGGCGGTCACATTGTCAAGCAGCCGTTCCTCGCGCATTCTTTGCCCAGGCGACCAGGCCGGCGACGTCGGCGCCCGTCTCGTAGAGCGCCTTGCCGACGATGACGCCGCTGATCCCGTTGTCGCGGTCGGCGAGCAGGCTCTGGACGTCCTCGAGGTTGCGCACGCCGCCGCTGGCGATCACCGGGACGTCCGAGTGGCCGGCGATCTCGACCGTCGCCTCGACGTTGGGGCCCGACATGGTGCCGTCGCGCCCGATGTCCGTGTAGATGATCGCGCCGATCGCGTGGTCGGCGAGGTTGGCGACGAAGTCGACGGCGCGCTTCATCGTGACCTTCTTCCAGCCGTGGGTGGCAATCATGCCGTCGCGGGCGTCGATCGCGAGCAGGATCTGCTCGCCGAACTCGTGGCACACCTCGCGGAAGAACTGCGGGTTCTGCACCGCGGCGGTGCCGACCACGGCGTAGTCGGCCCCGAGGTTGATGCACTCCTCCACCATCTGGAGGTTGCGCAGGCCGCCGCCGACCTGGATGCGGGCGCGGCCGCCGACCTCGTCGATCAGCTCGCGGATGCCTTGGCGGTTGTCCTTGCCGCCGCCGATGGCGGCGTCGAGGTCGACGACGTGTATGCGCTCGGCCCCGGCGTCCGCGAACCGCGCGGCGTGGGCGGCGGGGTGCGCGTCGTAGACCGTCTCGTTGTCCGGGTTGCCTTGGGTGAGGCGGACGCACCGCCCGCCCCGGATGTCAACCGCTGGGATCACCAGCATGGGTTCATCTAAGCGCCGCGAGCTCCTTCCTCAGAGCCTCGATGTTGAGCACGTGGTCCTCGCGGTTGCGCATCAGGATGTCGCGATGCTCCTCGCTCAGGTTCCCCTCCTCGATCCGCTTGCTGAACGCGCGCGCCAGCCCGATCTCGCTCTCCAGCTCGTCCTGCAGGATCTGCTGGCGGGTGCGGTCCCGCTCCTTCTGGGTCGCGCTGCTGACCTTGGGGTAGCTCTTGCGCTTGGCGGCGGACACCGTCCCCTTCGAGGAGGCGGGCGCCTTCGTGGCCTTGCGGCCGGGCTTGCGGATCGACTCCCGGCACCCCGACCGGCCAGTGTCGATGTTGGTGAAGACCATCTTGCCGCCAGGGTCGTCACACCGGTGCAACGAGTCCCCCGCCGACGACTCGCCCGGGGAGATCGCCAACGCGACCGCGACCGCCAACGCGGCGGGACCTGACACTGTCTTTGACGGGGTGGCTCGCATCCCACCAAGATTGTACGCGATTCGGCCGGATTGGCGGCGAATCCGGGGGCGAATCGCGCAAATCGCGGACCTGCCGCCTTGGGGGCGATTCCCGGGGCGCGGCGGCCCGGGGGTGCTACAATCCGGGGAAACGCCGTCCGGGAGCAGGCCATGACCGTCATCGCGCAACCCTCCGAGCCGGTGCAGGGGATCGGCCCCGGCACCCGGCTTGCCGAGCAGGGGCTGTTCATCAACGGCTCGATGGCGGAGGCGACCTCCGGCGAGACGTTCGAGACGGTCAACCCGGCGACGAACCGGCCCATCTGCGCGGTGCAGCAGGCGTCCGCCGCGGATGTCGACCGGGCGGTCGAGGCGGCGCGCAAGGCGTTCGCCGCCTGGTCGCGGACCCCGGCGGCCGAGCGGGCGCGCATCCTGCTGCGCGCGGCGGAGATCGCCCGCGCGCGCAACACCGAGCTCGCGATGCTCGAGACGCTCGACACCGGCAAGGTGGTCGCCGAGACCACGACGGTCGACATCGTCACCGGGGCCGAGGTGCTGGAGTACTTCGCCGGGGTGGCGCCGACCATCCACGGCGACCACGTGGACCACCCGCCGGACGGGTTCGCCATCGTGCGCCGCGAGCCACTCGGGGTGTGCGCCGGGATCGGCGCGTGGAACTACCCGATCCAGATCGCGATGTGGAAGTCGGCCCCGGCGCTCGCGTGCGGGAACACCATGGTGTTCAAGCCGGCCGAGGTGACGCCGCTGACCGCGCTCAGGCTCGCGGAGATCTACGCGGAGGCCGGGCTCCCCGAGGGGGTGTTCAACGTCGTGCAGGGCGACGGCCGGGTCGGGGCCATGCTCTCCCGGCACCCCGGCATCGCGAAGGTCTCCCTCACCGGCGAGGCGACCACCGGCAAGGTCGTCATGGCCGACGCCGCCACCACGCTCAAGCACGTGACGTTCGAGCTCGGCGGGAAGTCCCCGCTGATCGTCTACGCCGACGCCGACATGGAGAGCGCCGTCTCCGCCGCGCTCACCGCGAACTTCTACTCGACCGGGCAGGTGTGCTCGAACGCGACGCGGGTGTTTGTGGAGGAGTCGTGCAAGGACGAGTTCCTGGGCGCGGTGCGCGAGCGCACGGCGCGGTTGCGGGTGGGGGACCCGTTCGACCCGGCCTCGCAGGTGGGTCCCCTGATCAGCCGGGAGCACCTCGGCAAGGTGATGGGCTACCTTGAGCAGGCGTTCGCGAGCGCGGCGACCCACGTGGTCGGGGGCGCCCGGCCGGAGGACCCGTCGCTCGCGGAGGGGAACTACGTCACCCCGGCGGTGTTCGCCGACTGCACCGACGACATGCCGTTCGTCCGCGAGGAGGTGTTCGGCCCGGTGATGTCGGTGCTGACGTTCAAGGACACCGACGAGGTGGTCGCGCGGGCGAACGACACGCTGTACGGCCTGTCCGGCGGGGTGTTCACCGCGGACTTTGCGCGGGCCCACCGGGTGGCGAACGCCCTGCAGGCGGGGTCCGTCTGGATCAACGACTACAACACGCTTCCGGCGGAGGTCCCGTTCGGGGGCTACAAGCACTCCGGGATCGGCCGTGAGAACGGCCTGCAGGCGGTCGAGGCGTACACGCAGACGAAGATGATCTATGCCAATCTCGGGAAACATGCCGGTCCCTACTGAGCCCGCCGCGCCGGGACCGCGCGAGCAAGGGCGGTCCCTCGAACTCCCGTCCCGGGCACAGGGTGCGGGAGACGGTCCCCATATTGGGTCGGGCGCACCCGGCGCGCCGAGGAACGCCCTTGGGACGCGGGCATTGTCACTGCTCGTTGTGGTGTTGCTGGCGGTTTCCCTTGCAGGCAACCGCTCGTTCTCCCAATATGACCAAGATGCCGGAAATTTTTCCGAGTGCGTATCCCGAAATAGCATATCTCCCGCGGAGACGTGTATTGATCTTAACAGAGAAGTGGATATAAGAGAGGACGCTGAACGGGGACAGGCCTATGCCCAGTTTCAGTTGGGTCTTATGTATATGGAAGGATACGGCGTTCCTCAGGATTATCAGGAGGCGGTGAAGTGGCACAAACTGGCTGCTGGCCAGGGAGATAGTGACGCACAACTTTACTTGGGTATTATGTATTGGAGTGGCATGGGTGTTCCCCTAGATGACGAAGAGGCGGTGAAGTGGTACAGGTTGTCCGCTGATCAGGGACACAGGGATGCACAATTTCTCTTGGGTACAATGTACAGTAGCGGCAATGGTGTTTCTCAAAACCATAGCGAGGCAGCAAGATGGTTCAGGATGTCGGCTGACCAGGGGATGAGTGACGCACAATTTAGATTGGGCGTTATGTATAGCAGAGGCCATGGGGTTCCCCGAGACTATGAGGAGGCGGTGAGATGGTACAGATTGTCTGCCGATCAGGGACACAGACGCGCGCAATATAGACTAGCAGGCTGTCGGACTTACCCCCCCGGCGGATCATCAGTTCGGTGTGTCGCCAGGCGGGTGTCTCTGCGGGTTCGTGCCCTTGGGTGAGGTCGGCACCAGACGGGGGTGTGTGTGATTTGTGACACAACGCGGCCCCGACTTGGGGGGTTGGCGCGTCAGGCCTTGGCTTCGGGAGGGGCAGCTTGAGAGAATACGCTTGAAGCCACCTCTCGGGAGACGCCCGTGAAGAAGAAGACGCGACCGAACTTCGTTGCCTGCAACCGCGACCAGGCCTTCCTGTTGCCGCCGGACCTGCGCGACTGGGTTCCCGACGACGACCTCGCGCACTTTGTGGCGGAGGCGGTGGAGCATGTCCCGCTGGAGAAGTTCCGCTTCAACCGCCGTGGCACGGGCTCGCGGCAGTACCACCCGCGGATGATGCTGGCGTTGCTGGTGTACTGCTACTCGATGGGG
>CAZZIL010000485.1:0-3362 GCA_964654265.1 uncultured Gammaproteobacteria bacterium
GTCGTTAGGCGCCTGCTCAGAGGAGCGTCACTCTCGGACGCCGGGGTGGACGAGATTGTCGAGGTGGCGGCGGCGCTTGGGGCGGGCGGCATACCCGCCAGCCATCCGGCGAACTTGTACAGCAGCGACGGCAGCGGCTTCAACAGCCGCGATGCGTTGCTCATCTACTACGCGCTCGAGTTCGGGACGTTGCTTGGCGCGAGCCCCGTCCTGCTGGAGGTGGTTGTCAACAGAGTGTTGCCTCCCGGGCACGGCCTCGGCAGCTTCGAGATGCGGGGCCTCATCCAGGCTGGCATGGCCCTCTCGGACACATTATAGGGGTGTTGGGACAATGCTTGGAAACCGTCTTGCCTCAGATTGGCGCGTCGGCGCCTGCCTTCCTTCCTGCCTGGACCTCCGGGCAGGTCCCGGGCGGCGCTTCGTGCGTGGGGTGCGGCGACTCCCCGGCACGGAGGGGGACCGGGACACGTCCACCAGTCCGAGTGGCCGTGTCCCGGGGACCCTGCCGGGAGCGGAAGCCCGCATGGCCGGGCCGCAAAGAGGCTCCGGAATGAAAAGGCTGGTCCTCTCGGTGCTGGCATCGGCGCTGCTCCTTGCGCTGGCGCCGTTTGCGCATGCTCAGCAGGCCCCGGCCCACGAGCTCCTGGTTCGGGTTGAGCGCTGGGAGGGAACCCGGACGGGTGGTGTCTGGGCCGCAGTCACCTCAACTGTGCCCGTCACCCGGGTCACCATGGGCAGTCCCTCGGGCTATGGCGATGCCTACATCAACCTGTACGCCCGGATGACCGACCCGCCGCGGGGTGTCAACAGCGAGCGCGTTTTCCGTGGCGCCCTCGGCTTCAGGTTGTCAGGGGAGGATTTCACGGGCGCCGAGATCGCGGCCATGGTTGGTGCGATCTGCGACACGTCCCCCGGCGGCGCCTCCTGTCGCACCGCGGCCAACAACATGCCGGGCAGCCGGCTTCCCGGGATCACAGGATTTTGGCCGGGCAGCACCGCGGGTGCAAGCACCACCAACAGCTTCTATGGGATGTTTTTTGACGGGGCCGTTCAGAACCCGGGGGTCCGCTGCGACACGGTTGGGGGCGGGCCCGCCAATGTCTGCGAGGCGTTCCTGACGGGAGTCCCCCTCGCGGGGTTGGCGGCGCTCGCCGCGGCAGAGTCCGGCGTGGGCCTGCTGACTGTCACCCCCTCCGGCGGGGAGAGCGCGGGTGGGGACGACCAGACCGGCTACTCGTCCATTGCGCCTCCCGCGCTGGCGCTGGGCTCGCAGGTGATTGAGCTGTGCGCGGTCATGGGGTGCCCAACCGATGCGAGTGACACCGCGGCAGAGTCGGTCGAGGTGATCGTCAGGCTCGAGAGGGTGGACGGGTTGAGTCTTGGGGGCTCTTTCTTGCCGACGCTCACCACGGCCTTGCCCACGCGACTCACCCTGGGCACGGATCAGAACACGGCAATCTCGCGGTTTCGGCTCAACACGTACGCCAGGATCACCAACCCCGAGCGCGGCGTGGCCAATCCCGATGTCGACCCCACAGGCGGGAGGCGTATCGCCCATGTGGGCGGCGGCATTGCGTTGTCAGGCAACGACTACACAGCCAGTCAGATTGACGCGATGGCCGTGGCGGTTTGCGATCCGGATGGCGGGGCGCGCACCGGTTTTTGCGGGAGCTTGGTTGGCCACCCGAGGCTCCCCGCCGGAGCACCCGCAATCCTACAGCCGCGAACAGGCCTTGCTGACGGGATGGCGGCGATTTTTCTCAACTCGAGCGCCCCTGTGGATGGTCCTCCCGGCGTGCGTTGCGTGACCTTCCCGGGTGCCGCCGCCAACGAGTGCGAAGCCTTCCTGTACGGCTACGACTTGGAGGGGCTGCTTGAGCTTGACGATTCCTATAGGGGCCTGCTCCGCATCGTTCCGCGGGCGGCGCCGGGGGATGCGTTCATCATTGACGGCGTTTCTCCCTCCGCTTTCACAGACCTCACCGTTGATCTGTGCGCGACCACAGGATGTCTGTCCCGGGTGGCGTTCAACGAGGCCACCCTGACAGTGGCAGAGGATGTCGGCCAGGCGTTGGTGACACTGACGGCGGATGTCGCCCTCGTTGCGCCGGGCACTGTCACCATTGCCGAGACTGCGGGGACGGGCTTGAGCGCAGGCGAGTACAGCCTCTCCGCGACCGTGGTCACGGTCGCCGCCGGCGCGAGCGAGGTGGTCCTGACCGTGGACATCACGGATGACACCGTCATTGAGGGCACGGAGACGCTGACGCTGTCGATGTCGGGCGCGACCGGGGGTGTCGAACTGGGCGCGCAACAGTCGGTCGTGCTGGTGATCGCGGACAACGACTTTAACGACGTGAACATCGCGTTCGGGGCCGCATCGTACTTTGGGGCCGAGGGCGGGGTCGTCGCGACGGTGACCGTGACGGTCGTGAACGAGGACCCCACCGACATGACGATGGGACCGCAACGAGAGGTGGTTATCCCGATCGAGTCAATGTTGCGGGGTGGCGCCACCGAGGCCGACCACAGCGGGTTGCCTTCCGCGATCACACTGACGGCCGACCAGGTGGAGGCGACCTTCGAGGTCACGGTCGTTGAAGACAACGATGGGACCGGCGGCGGAGCCACGGGCATGCCCGACACCGGCGAGGAGCTGGTGCTGGGCTTCGGGACGCTTCCCCAGAACGTCCTTGCGGGCACCCCCGCCATGGCGACGGTTGCGCTGGCCGACAACGACAGTGACCGGGTGGCCATTGGCGTGAACGATTCATCGGGCAGTCCCGTGACCGTGCTTGAGCCGGGGGTTGACGTGACGGCGACCGTGACGGTCGCCGTCTCGCTCGGGATTCCCGTGGCAACGGAGGAGGAGGTGACGGTCGCCCTCTCCCTTCCGGCGGGCGAGATCGAGGCGGTTGGTTCCCCTGGGACAGTCACCGTCACGCTTTTCGCGGGAACCAACACGGGCTCGGCCACCGCAACGATGACGGTGCGCGCCTTGGCCGACAGCGTTGTCGAGGCGGCGGGGGTCGTCGCCCTGGGCGGGACGGCCAGCGGCGGTCCTGCGGGCATTGCGGTGGTGCCCGGCGCGATCGTCGTCCGAGACGTGGAGTGGCGGGACATCCTCGCCGGCAATCGCCTGGCCGGCAGCTCCACCGCGTCTGACATTGACACGGCCACGGTGTCGGTCGGGAGCGCCGCCTCGCCGGTGGACGAAGGCGCCACGGTCGCGCTCACCGCCACGATCGACCAGACGGTGGATGTCGAGGTCAGGGTTCCCTGGTCGGCCGGTCCCAACGCCGCCGACTTGGTGAGCGCGACCGGCACGGTGGTCTTCCCGGCGCGGGACACGGAGCAGGAGG
>CAZZIL010000486.1:0-1567 GCA_964654265.1 uncultured Gammaproteobacteria bacterium
TTTCTACGCCGACCGTCGCCGCGAGGTGGGCAGGCAGGATGTCTTGGACGAGGCGGAAGCCGTGTCAAGGATGGTTGACAAGCGAGGACGGGATCCCCGGCTCACCACGGCGGAGCTGGTGGCCACGGTGAAGAGTGTCGCGATCTCCAACGGCCGGGACCCGGGCACGTCCCTGGAGAGGTTGATGCGGCTTGGGCTGGTCTGGGAGGTCCCCGGCGCGAACTGTTGGGAGCCTGGGATCCCGTCCCTTTGCCGGTTCCTTGTCGAGCAGGCGGGCGTGCCGGTCTTGCCCGCCCCGGAACCGTGACCGGGCCGTGTTGTCGCGCCGGTGACGATCCGGGGTCCTTGCGCCAGGGTCGGGACGGGTAGTCCGGGCGGATGTCGCCGCCGGCGGCCGGGGGATGCCCGGCGGGCGCGCCGGGCCGGGGCCAAGGATATAATCCCCGGTTTCAGGGGGATGGAAGACGCGATGGCTGCCCTGCCGGAGTTCGAGGATCACGCGCGCCAGCAGGTTCGTCACACCACCTGCTACATGTGCGCCTGCCGGTGCGGGATCAAGGTGACGCTGGAGGACGGCCGCATCCGGTTTGTCCAGGGCAACCCGCGCCACCCGGTGAACCGCGGCGTGCTGTGCGGCAAGGGCAACGCGGCGATCATGAAGCAGTGCTCGCCGGCGAGGTTGCGCGGCCCGATGATGCGCCGTCCGGGGGCGGAGCGCGGCGCGGAGCCGCTGGTCCCGGTCTCGTGGGACGAGGCGCTCGACACCCTGTGCGGGCGCCTGCGCAGGATCCGGGCGGACGACCCGAACAAGCTGGCGTTCTTCACCGGGCGGGACCAGATGCAGGCGCTCACCGGGCTGTGGGCCTCGCAGTTCGGCACGCTGAACTGGGCGGCGCACGGCGGGTTCTGCTCCGTGAACATGGCGGCGGCCGGGCTGTCGACCACGGGCTATTCGTTCTGGGAGTTCGGCGAGCCGGACTGGGAGCTGACCCGCCTGTTCATGCTGTGGGGCGTCGCGGAGGACCACTCGTCGAACCCCCTGAAGCTTGGGCTGAAGCGGCTGAAGGAGCGCGGCGCCCGGATCGTCGCGATCAACCCGGTGCGCACCGGCTACCAGGCGATCGCGGACGAGTGGGTGCCGATCAGGCCGGGCACCGACGGCATGCTGGCGCTGTCGCTCGCGCACGTGCTGCTGCGCGAGCGCATGATCGACGAGGAGTACCTGGTGCGTTTCACGAACGCGCCGTGGCTGGTGGTCGACGACCCGGGCTCGGACCGGCACGGGCTGCTGGCGCGGGGCGGCGACGGCGAGCCGCTGGTGTGGGACCAGGAGGGCGCCGCGCCGGTGTCGGCACGCCGGCCGGGGGCGTGCCCGGCGCTTTTCGGGGAGTTCCCCGGCGCCGGCGGAGGGCGCGTGCGCACGGCGATGACGGCGCTGGGCGAGCGCATCCTGTCGGACGCCAACAGCCCGGTGCGCGCCGCCGAGGTGTGCGGGATCCCGGCGGCGGACATCGTGCGCTTGGCGCGCGAGATCGGCGCGGCGGCGCTCGGCGGCGACCTGCTGGTC
>CAZZIL010000487.1:0-2855 GCA_964654265.1 uncultured Gammaproteobacteria bacterium
GGCGCCGGAAGTGGCGCAGCATCGACTCCGAGTCCCAGTCTTGGCAGCACGCGCCGTCCTCGCGCACGTTGACGCACATGAACACGTGGCGCCTGTAGTGGCTCAACGGCGCCCCCCGCCGCAGTCGCACTCCTCGCCCTCGGCGACATACGTCCCGCAATGCTCGCAGCGCACGAGGCGCTCCGGGCCGTCCCCGTCCGAGTCCGCGCCCGAGTCCGGGCCGGTGCCGAGCGCCGAGCGAATCACCCGGTTCAGCAGAAGCGCCAGCACAATCCCCAGGGCCAAGACCGCCAACTTTGCCATGGGGGGATTATCGCACCTGCGGGGCGGGACGCGCCCGCCCGGCCGCGGCGCCCCGGCGCGCGCCGCGCGCGCCCGCGGCGATTCTTTCGCCGGCGGCGGGAAAAATCTGTGAAAATCCGCGCCAAGGAGGCAGGCACACCATGGCCGGAAGCCAGGCGCTCGAATGGTTCGAGATGCACGCCGACACCCTGCGCGCGGCGCGGGAGCACATCGGCTCGCGGGGGCACTGGGGCGCGTTCCCGGAGTCGCCGAGCGAGCGGGTCCAGGGCGAGGGGTCCAAGGAGGCCGGGCGCCTCGCGTTCGAGTCGCACCTGGGCGCCTCGTTCGCGCTGCCCGGCGCCGACGCCCGGGAGGAGGTCGGCTCGGAGCGCTCGGCGTACGGGCCCGACCTCGGGGTGCGCTACCCGGCGCTCCCGGCCGGGGAGCTGGTCGGGCGCGCCGAGCGCGCCGGGGACGGGCTCGCCGCCCTCGGTCCGCGGGAACGCACCGGGATCGCGCTGGAGGCGATGTCGCGCCTGTGGGCGCGCAACTTCGAGCTGGCGCACGCGGTGATGCACACCACCGGGCAGGGTTTTGTGATGGCGTTCCAGGCGGGGGCGGCGCACGCGCTGGACCGCGCGCTGGAGGCGGTCGCCTATGCGGACGCGGAGATGTCGCGGATCCCGGAGCGTGTCCGCTGGGAGAAGCCGCGGGGGAAGGGGGCGCCGATCGTCCTGGAGAAGCGATACCGGGTGATGCCGCGCGGGGTCGGACTCGTGATCGCCTGCTCGACGTTCCCGACGTGGAACGGCTACCCGGCGATCTTCGCGAACCTGGCGTGCGGCAACCCGGTGGTGCTCAAGCCGCACCCGGGGGCGGTGTTGCCGCTCGCGATCACCACGCAGGCGGTGCGCGAGACGCTGGCCGACGCCGGGGTGGCGCGCGACGCGCTGATGCTCGCCCTGGACGCGCCGGAGCGGCCGATCGCCGCGGAGCTCGCGCTCGACCCGCGCGTGAGACTCATCGACTACACCGGCGGCAGCAAGTTCGGCGAGTGGCTGGAGCACAACGCCCGGCACGCGCGGGTGTTCGCGGAGAAGTCGGGGACCAACTGCGCGCTGGTCGGCCCGCTCGCGGACCCCGGGGAGATGGCGCGCAACCTGGCGCTGTCGCTCTCGCTGTACTCGGGGCAGATGTGCACGTCGCCGCAGAACATCTTCGTCGCCAAGGGGCAGCGCCCGGCGGTCGCGGAGGCGCTCTCCGGCGCGCTCGGCGCGCTGCTGTCGGACGACGCGCGCGCGGCCGAGATCCTGGGCGCGATCCGGTCGTCCGCGACCATGCGGCGCCTGGAGGAGGCGCGGTCCCTGCCGGGGCCGGTCCACCCGTCGCGCGCGGTCGCGCACCCGGCGTTCGCGGAGGCGCGGGTGCGCACCCCGCACGTCTCGTTGCTGACGGTGTCGGATGCCGACACCTACCGCCGCGAATGGTTCGGGCCGGTCGCCCACCTGATCGAGACGGAGGACGCCGAGGCCGGGCTCGCGGAGATGGAGGCGTGCCTGCGCGACCGCGGCGCGCTCACGGCGAGCGTCCACACCGACGACGAGGGGCTCGCCGACCGGGCGGCGGCCGCCGCCGGGCGCGCCGGGGTGAACGTCGCGGTCAACCTCGCCGGGGAGTCGATCGTGAACCACTCGGCGGCGTTCAGCGACTACCACGGGACCGGCGCCAACCCGGCGTGCGGCGCGTGCCTGACCGACGGCGCGTTTGTGGCGCCGCGGTTCTACGTCGCCGAGCGCCGCGGCCCGCCGCCGGGATGAGCGCCGTCGCCGGCGGGCCCTTCCTCGAGATCGACGGGCTGCGCCCGGTGGCGCACCCGGCGTCGTTCGTCCACCCAAGCGCGGTCGTGGTCGGGGACGTGCACATCGGCGCGGGAGTCTTTGTCGGGCCGTGCGCCTGCCTGCGCGGCGACTTCGGCCGGGTGGTCCTGGGCCCCGGCTCAAACGTCCAGGACTGTTGCGTGTTGCACGCGTTTCCCGGCGAGGAGGTGGAGGTCGGCGAGGACGGCCATGTCGGGCACGGCGCGGTCCTGCACGGCTGCCGGGTCGGGCAGAACGCGATGGTCGGGATCGGGGCCGTGGTGCTCGACGGCGCCGAGATCGGCGAGTCGTCGATCGTCGGCGCCAAGGCGCTGGTGACGGCGGGGTTCAGGGTGCCTCCCCGGTCGCTGGCGCTGGGCATGCCCGCCAAGGTCGTGCGGGAACTGCGGGAGGACGAGATCGCCTGGAAGGTGAAGGGGACGCGGTCCTACCAGCGGCTGGCGGTGCGTTGCAGGGAGAGCTTGCGCCCCTGCGAGCCGTTGCGCGAGGCGGAGCCGGGCCGCGCCCGGATCGAGGACATCCACCCCGCCGAGCTGGAGACGGTGCCGAAACGCCCCGCAGGGAAGGGCGGGGAGTGAGCGCCGGCTGGCGCCCGGCCGCGTGAGGACGGGAAAGGTCGCGGCCCCCCGGGGAGGGGGCGACCTCTTGTTCTAGAATTGCGCCATGCTTTCCGCGGATGGTTCACACGGATGGGAG
>CAZZIL010000488.1:0-3895 GCA_964654265.1 uncultured Gammaproteobacteria bacterium
GGCGCACTGACGCCCGCCGGCCGGCGGGCGTCAGTGCGCCCTTTCCCGGCACGGCTCGAGGAGGGGTCCGGCGGCAAGGCCGGACCCAACCATGCCCCGGCCGGCACGCCCCCCACTGGCCCGCCCGGCCGGCAACGGCGGGGGCGGCATCCGCCGCAACCGAGAGACCGCGCCCGCGACGGCAGCGGTCACGCCGGCGCGCGGCCCCGGATGCCGCGCCGCGGCGTCGGGCGGATGTCGCGATCGCATTGCCATGGGGGGGATTGTATGTCCGTGGCGGTGTCCGGGGACGGCCTCCCGCGCCGGGCGTCGACGAAGGTCGCCGCCGGGCCGGGACCGGGCCGGGAACGGTCAGGCAAGCGCGTAGAGCAGCAGCACGGCCGCGGCCACGAAAAGGATTCCCCCGAGCGCCTGGGCGCCCGATAATCCGTCCTCTTCCAGGCGCACCGGCGATGTGTCGGCGGATGTCGCCCGCCGGGCGGTCGGTCGGGCCTCGGGGTTGGCGCGCCGCCGCGCGGCGGGGCGCGGCCTGTGGTCCGACTCGCCCATCGTTCCGCGCAACACCGAGGGCAGCCCCGACTCGTCATCGTCCCAGTCGTCGTCCAGCCAGTCCTCCGGTTCCCGGGGCAGGTCCGGTCCGCGACAGTAGACCCTCGGACTGGGGTTGCGGTCAAGGGTGTCGACCCCGGCGCGCCTGAGCTCTGCCGACAGGAAGGCCTTGTCGCGCGCTAGGGTCTTTCCCCCGATCACCGGGAGGGTCCCGATGAAGGCGCGGACCTCGCCCGCGATCTCCCCGAAGCGCGGCGCGCCCTCCAGGTCCGCCGCCCGCAATCCGTGGGCCGCGAGAACCTTCGCCGGCACCGGCGTCCCCGGGTTCACCCGCGTCGCGTAGGTCGACTGGCCGCGCACTGTCTTGGTGGTGTCCGGCCGGGGATCGCCGTCCGTGTCGACGCCGCCGAAGTCGGCGACGGTCAGCACAATCTCGATGACGCGGTCCTTCCCGGGGTCGGGTCCCGTGGCGGAGACCCGGACGCACGCGGCCTCGCCGAGCGCGACCAGGAGCCGGGGTGAGTCCTCGTCCAAGATCATTGCGTCCAGGCCCGGCTCAGGCTCGCGCCCCGGCGGGGCCGGGGACAGCCTCCCGCGCGGGCGCGCGCCGGTCATCGTGCCGCCTCCCGGCACAGGTCGATGATGGCGCCGGTGTCGATGCCGAGCTCGGCCGTGGCCTGTTCGACGCAGTCGGCGATGTCCGGCGCGGGCGGGGAGGACGCCGGCGACCCGGGACGGCCGCACTGCTCGCGGGCCTCGGCGATCGCGCCCGCGGAGCCCCGGAGCGGGAAGCGGAACAGCACGAGCCCTTCCGGGTACCAGTCGAGCTCCAGCAGCATGGACCCCTTGTCCCGTATCCGGGGGAGGATCCACTCCGTGTCGCCGAAGAACAGGGTCTTGCTGCCCCTGACGTGGAAGAGCACCGTGTCGTGGTGCGGGTCGTCGTCGAACCGCACCCGCGTGCTCAGCGCCGACATCCTCTCGGTCACCGGCCGCCCGCCGACCAGGTTCGGGGTGGCCGAGAAGCTGACATACGCCCGCTCAAAGTCGGGGCTGCAGGCGTAGCCGACGTGCCCGTCGACATCGTCGTACGGGAACGACATCCCCCACACCGGCCCCACGCTGTCCCCGAAGGCGAAGACGGAGAGGGAGTCGTCCATCGGGTCGGTGTTTGTCATCACGTCCCAGGCGCCCGCCGCCGCGGTCGCGAGCGCCGCGAGCGCAAGTGCGGCGGCGCGGGCGCCAAGCGGGCGCAACCGCCGCGCCCGCCCGGCGGAAGGCGCGGCGGCCGCCTTCCGGGGCGGGGTCCCGCGCGCCGCGGCCCCGGCCAGCTGTCGTTGCGCGACCATGCGGGGATTGTATATTCTTGGGGGCGGCGGCGCTCCCGCGACCCGCCGCCGTTGTGCGGCAGGCCGTCCCGAGACCACGGGCGGGACGGGATTTTGCGGCACGCCCCCTCTTTCCCGGCAAGGTTGCCGGAGAATGCGGTAGAATGGCGTGTCCTCCGGAGATAGACGCGTCCCATGCCCAAGACCCTTGCGAGAAACGTTGGCGGGATCTCCCCATCGTTGCGACACGATGGGCCGGACCTGAAGCACGCGGCCCGGTCGCGCGCGCGGAAGCTAGCACCAAGGAGAAAGTCCCGCGCCGCGCCCGCGCCCCCTGCGCCTGTCTCGCCTGTCCGGGGCAACCCGGCGGCCCACGACATCCCGACGCTGATAGGGGAACGGCTGAGCTTTGTGAGAGGGAAGCGCGGCCTAAGCCAGCAGGACGTGGCGGATGCCATCGGCTTGCCCATCTCTGACGTGGTCGGTCTGGAGAACGACAGTCGAGGGGTGTCCACGGACGAGCTCTCCAGGTTGGGAGAGACTCTTGGGTGCTCGGAGGCATTCTTGCTGAAGCAGGATTACAGCGACCACAACCTGTTCCCGGTGCTGTGCCAAGTGCTGTCGGTGACCGGGCACATGAACAGGGTCACTCCCCCGGAGCATCGGGCGCTGGACCTGTGCCATGAGGGCGAAAGGTTGCGCCGTTCCTTGGGCCAGCCGGGCACCCCGGCGCTTCCGATCTATCGCGGGAAGGTTACGAGCGCGTGGATAGCCGTCCAGCAGGGAGGGATTGTGGCCCAGGAGGAGCGCAAGCGACTGGGTGTCGGGAACGGCCCCCTCCATGACATCGGAAAGACCATTGGCGACCAGGGGATCTGGGTGGCGTCGATCGAGTTGCCCAAACACCTGTCCGGGCTGCTTGTGGCCCACACCGCAATCGGGACGGCAATCTTTGTCAACCGGGGGCACGGTTCCGTGCGGCAACGGTTCTCGTACGCGCATGAGTACGCGCACGCCCTCTTTGACCGTGACGGCGCCAGCGCCGTGATCGCCACCCGGGGCGAGAACTCGGACTCGCTTCAGGAAAAGCGGGCGAACGCGTTCGCGGCCGCGTTCCTCATGCCGCCGGACGGGATCGCCGAGCGGCTGATGAGCCTCGGCAAGGGAAGCCTGAGCCGGCAGACGGGCGCCACCTTCGATGTTGCCAGCGGCGTGATGGTGAAAGCGGGAGGCCGCGCGCGGCCGGGGTCCGGGACGATCACCCACACACTCTCTGAACGAGGAAATCTTGAGTTTGAACTTGTGTTTGTCTGCCCATTCGACAAGAAACGAATCAGCCTGTTCGACCGAGAGATCCCCACTCTCGATGAGATCCACCACGATGTCCTTTGTCCTCAGGATGACGAGGGATTTGCCGAGCTCATGCGCCTTGGCCGTGGCGTGCTTGGTCGCTTCCTTGTCGTCAAGCGACAGGGCACAACCACGATTTAGCGCGACCGCAATGGCCTTGCTCTCCCCTTTCCCGAGATCCGCTACCTGAAAACCAGAGTACATATCGGTCTCCGCAGGGTCACTGATGTTCCACTGTTCGATGTGACCAGCCGAAAGCGCCTTTGCGTACCGGGCTTGACTCCCCAGACGGGAAACCTCCTGGGCAACCTCCCTGACGGTGACAAACGTGAGGGGATGGGCCGCAATCAGGTCCGTCCGGCCAATGCGCAGGAAATTCAGCAGGACGGACGTGTCGAGAACAACAATCATCGGAAAACTCGCGCGACCGGGTCAGTCCTGCCGCGCCTCCATCGCAAGATCCAGCAGGTCCCACTCGTCAACCTCCAGCTTCCTGCCAACATCCAGTAGCCGGCCGCGTGAGATCGCCCTCCGACAAAACGCCTCGATCGCCAGCTGAGTGATCCGGGCATGGATCTCCCGCTCGCCCAAGTCGGGAACCTCTCCGTCCGGCCCGCGGTCGGAAAAGTACACGGCCGCCCGCAGGTAATTCTTGTCGACCTCTCTCT
>CAZZIL010000489.1:0-2296 GCA_964654265.1 uncultured Gammaproteobacteria bacterium
CTTCGGTAGCTTCTGAGGGGGCCGGACTCGCGCTGGTCGGGTCGTGCCGCATGATCCGGTAAACTCGTCCGGTCTGTCCCGGGGCCGGATTGATGCGGTGAGCACTGTTGTCAGAGGGGGATCTTGTGAGTGTCGGCGGCCACGTTGACATCCACGACCAGCGCGCACACGGTGCGGTAGCCGTCGCCTTGGAGGCGGCCCGCGCCTCCGGGTTGACCCAAGCCATCCACCCACGCCGCAGCAAGAAACGCGATCGGGCGATGGCGATGGTGGTGTGGCACCTGTTGCACCCGGACAACAGGTGCGGCGTGGCGGCCGAGCTGGGGGACACCGGGACCACCACGCTGGGCGCGATGCTGGAGGTCGGCGCAACGACCGCTAACCACCTGTCCAAGGCGATGGACTGGCTGCTCGAAAACCAGGACGGAATTGAGCGCCGTCTGGCACAGCGGCACCTGAAAGGCAGTCGCAACGTCACGTTCTATGCTCTGAACCCCCGTCATTTCGGGGGCAGGGAGTTCCCCCTGGCACAGCCGGACCATCCGCGCGGCAGATGTCCGAACCGCCCTCATGTGACCTACGGCCTGCTGTGCGCACCCAATGGCTACCCGGTGGCGATTGAGGCGTTCGCCAGCAACGTCACGGGCGCGCCCGCGCTGGAGTCGCAGGTGGCGCAGATCGGTGCGCGCTTCGGCTTGCCCGAGGTGACGCTGGTGGACGACCGTGGGATGGTGTGCGGTGTCAGCGCCGAGGGGCACTCACCCGCCGCGATGAAGTGGGTGTCTGCGTTGCGCTCGGCGTCAATCACCGAGCTGGCCCATCAGAACACCCTGCAACCCGACCTGTTCACCGAGTATGGGGTGGCGCACCTGACCTCGCCCGACTTCCCGGGCGAGCGTCTGGAGGTGTGCCACAACCCGTGGGAGGTCTACTGGCGCGCCGCCAAGCGCGATGATTTTCTGAGGCGCACCGAGGCCCGGCTGGACAGCATGGCCAGGCAATACGAGACTGGCGCCATCACTCGGAAACAGCTCAACAAGAAGATCCGCGCCGCCCGGCGCTGGAAGATGATCAAGCACATCGACTACCGTTTTGACGACAACGGCAGGCTCCACAGGAGCCGGAACGATGAGCGGATCCGCGAAGAGAGCAAGCTGGATGGCTTTCACATCATCCGCGCCACCATCGATGAGAACAACCCTGACAACAAGGATGCCATGCGCGCCTACAGGAACCTTGCGCGTGTCGAGCATGCCTTTCGCCACATCAGGGACACCCCAGGGGGGCATCTGAGCCACCACTGGTCAGAGGAGCGTGTGCGTGCGCACCTCCTGCTAAGCATGCTGGCGTACCATATCGAGCACCACCTGCACGAAACGCTGGAGCCGTTGCTGCCCCCGGATGAGACACCGATGGCAAGCGGCACTCCGGCCAAGTCTGCAGGGCGTTCCGCCAGCGTCGAACGCAAGGTCGGCACCCCGAGATGCAAGGAAGTTCTCGGGGTGGGAAACCTCCGTGAACTCCTCGACTCCCTCGGGAACGTCTGTGTCGGGAAGGTCTACCCTTCCCGAGAGACAGACCTCTTCGTCCCCGCGACCACCGTCCCCAACGCGATGCAAGCCAAGGCCTTCGAACTTTTGGGCTTTGACCCGTTGAGCGACAAGCTCGTCGCTTGCGCCATTGGCGGCAAACGAGGGGTGTAGCCAAGTGTTTGCCCGCGGCATTGGCCCCTCGCGCCAATCCCCCCAACCTCACACCACGACCGACCTGCCGGGCAGGACCTTGCCGGGCAGCCTCACGGCATCCCGAGAGCCGGCCTATCTGCCGTCGTTTTCCATCGCCTCCGTGAGCTTGCTGTAGATTTCCGCCCAGTGGTTGTAGAGATCCGTGCCGGCATCGTCGAACTGCGCGGGGAACAGGCCGGACTCCTTGTCGAGCCCGATCTCCTCCACCACGGACCCCGACGCCTCCCCGGGCGAGAACAGCCACACCCCGACTTGCTCCTCCGGGATGCAGGCGTCCGTGAGGTATGGATGGTCGGACTCGAACTCGGCCCGGGTCCTGTCGCTCAGCGTCGACATCCCGACCAGGTTGCCCAGCTGCTCCAGGATCCACTCGCTGTGCGTGGTCAGGATCACCCTGACGCCCAGGCGGACCAGCCTCGCCAGTTGCGGGGCCAGCTGGGCCTGCATTGCCGGGTGCAGGTGGGACTCGGGTTCCTCGATGACGAGGATGTCGCCTTCCCGGACAAACTTCCGAAGGAACAGCACGACCGGCGCCAGCCCGGAGACCGTGG
>CAZZIL010000490.1:0-4764 GCA_964654265.1 uncultured Gammaproteobacteria bacterium
GGGCCGGTCGAGTTCGAGCTCGACGGGCGTCCGGCCGTCGGCTACCGCTCCGAGCCGATCATCGAGGCCGCGCGCCGCCTGGGCGTGGAGATCCCGGCGCTGTGCCACAAGCCCGGCTACCGGCCGGACGGCAACTGCCGCGCCTGCGTGGTGGAGATCGAGGGGGAGCGCGCGCTCGCCCCGTCGTGCTGCCGGTTCCCGCAGCCGGGGATGAAGGTCTCGTCGCGCAACGGGCGCGCCCGCGCCTCGCAGCGCATGGTGGTCGAGATGCTGCTGTCCGACATGCCGGAGCGGAAGTTCAGCGCCGATTCCGAGCTGGAACACTGGGCGCGGCGCCTGGAGATCGGGACGCCGCGCTTCCAGGGACGCGAGGCGGTCCCCGAGGACCTGTCGCACCCGTCGATCGCGGTCAACCTGGACGCGTGCATACAGTGCGGGCGCTGCGTGCGCGCCTGCCGGGAGGAGCAGGCCAACGATGTGATCGGCTACGCCGGCCACGGCCACCGGTCGGAGATCGTGTTCGATGTCGGCGACCCGATGGGGGAGAGCACCTGCGTCGCCTGCGGCGAGTGCGTGCAGGCGTGCCCGACCGGGGCGCTGCAGCACAAGTCGGCGCTCGGCCTGGAGAGGCCCGACCGCAGCGTCGACACGCTGTGCCCGTACTGCGGGGTCGGGTGCCAGGTGACCGCGCACATCAAGGGCGACCGCATCCTGTATGTCGACGGGCGCGACGGCCCGGCGAACCACGGGCGCCTGTGCGTGAAGGGGCGCTACGGCACCGACTACACCCACCACCCGGGCCGCCTGACCGAGCCGCTGGTCCGGCGGGAGGGCGTTCCCAAGGACCCGGGGGCGCTGGTCGACCCGGAGCGGTGGGAGGACGTGTTCCGCGTCGCCACCTGGGACGAGGCGCTAGACGAGGCCGCCGGGCGCCTGGCCCGCATTCGCGACCAGGACGGACCGGGCGCGCTCGCCGGGTTCGGCTCCGCCAAGGGGAGCAACGAGGAGGCCTACCTGTTCCAGAAGCTGGTGCGCACCGGGTTCGGCACCAACAACGTCGACCACTGCACGCGGCTGTGCCACGCCTCGTCGGTGGCGGCCCTGCTTGACGGGATCGGCTCGGGCGCGGTGTCCAACCAGGTCTCCGACGTGATGCGGGCCGAGGTCGCGGTCGTGATCGGGGCGAACCCGGCAGTCAACCACCCGGTGGCGGCCACCTGGATCAAGAACGCGGTCCGCCAGGGACTCAAGCTGATCCTGGTCGACCCGCGCCGCGGGGAACTGCGCCGGCTCGCGCACCGGCACCTGCAGATCCGCCCCGACAGCGACCTCGCGCTGCTCAACGCCATGATCCACGCGATCATCGAGGAGGGACTGGTCGACGAGACGTTTGTCCGCGAGCGCACCCGGGACTTCGATGCGCTGCGCGAATCCGTCGAGGAGTTCTCCCCGGAGAAGATGGCGGACCTCTGCGGGATCGGCGCCGCGGAGATCCGCGAGGCCGCCCGGCTCTACGCAGGCTCGAGGAAGTCGATCATCTTCTGGGGGATGGGAATCTCCCAGCACGTCCACGGGACGCAGAACGCGCGCTGCCTGATATCGCTCGCGCTGATGACCGGGAACATCGGCCGCCCCGGCACCGGGCTGCACCCGCTGCGCGGACAGAACAATGTCCAGGGCGCGTCGGACGCCGGGCTGATCCCGATGGTGTTCCCGGACTACCGCCCGGTCGGCGACGGCAAGGCGCGCGCCGCCTTCGAGGAGCGCTGGCAGGCGCGGCTGGACCCCGACCCGGGACTCACCGTCGTCGAGATCATGGCCGCCGCGCAGCGCGGCGACATCCGCGGCCTCTATGTCATGGGGGAGAACCCGGCGATGTCCGACCCGGACCTCAACCACACGCGCGCGGCGATCGCCAGGCTCGACACCCTCGTCGTCCAGGACATCTTCCTCACCGAGACGGCCGGGTTCGCCGACGTCGTCCTGCCCGCCAGCTCGTTCTTCGAGAAGACCGGGACGTTCACGAACACGGACCGCATGGTGCAGCTCGGCCGCCGAGCCTTCGACCCGCCCGGCCAGGCGAGGCAGGACCTTTGGATCATCCGGCAGATGGCCGCCCGGCTCGGACTCGAATGGGAATACGACGGGCCCGACAGCGGCGTGCGACAGGTGTACGGCGAGATGCGCCGGGCAATGCCGAGCATCGGCGGGATCGTGTGGAGCCGGCTGGAGCACGAGCACAGCGTGACGTATCCGTGCCGGGAGCAGGGCGACCCCGGCGAGCCCATCGTCTTTGTCGACGGGTTCCCGACCGACGACGGGCGGGCGCGCTTCCGGCGCACGCACCTGGAGTTCTCGTCGGAGCAGCCCGACGAGGAGTTCCCGTTCGTCCTGATCACCGGGCGCCTGCTGGAGCACTGGCACACTGGCGCGATGACTCGGCGCTCCCGGACATTGGACGCCATCGAGCCGACGGCGACCGTCGCCGTCCACCCGGACGATGCCGACGCGCTCGGCGTCGCCGCCGGGGACCCGGTGTCCGTGCGCTCGAGAAGGGGCGAGATCGCGCTCGCCGCGCGCCCGTCGGAGGAGGTCCCGGCCGGCTCCGTCTTCATCCCCTTCTGCTTCAACGAGGCCGCCGCCAACAAGCTCACCAACCCGGAGCTGGACCCGTTCGGGAAGATCCCGCATTTCAAGTATTGCGCGGTCGGGCTGTCGCGAGTCGGGGAGGGGAGCCGTCCCGAGACCGGCGGGCTTGTCACCGACCACCTGTGACGTCCCGCCGGACCGGCCGTGCGTGGCCGCCGCCCCGGCATGGACCTGTTTTCGGTGCGGCGTCGCTTCCGGGTCGGCGGCTCCCGGTGGGGGGCGGATGTGCCTTGCCGCCACGGGTCCTGGCGGCGGCAGGTCCGAAAACCGCGGGCGCGCCGCGAGTGCCCGGGTGGGGGGAACGGGAACCGGTTGAAAATGCCGACAGGGAAGACGGCGGCCGTTGCACCGACACCATCGCCGCCCCCGCCTGGCCTGCCGAGGTCGGGCCGGTCGAACTCGCCCTTCCGCTATCCTGGTGGCAAGTTCTACGCGCGGAAGCTGATCCTCGGGTCCCTCCCGGAGCACGACCGGTATTGCGAGCCGTTCGCCGGCGGGGCCTCCGTGTTCTTCGCGAAGGGGAAGGTCCGCCACTCGTCGCTCAACGACCTTGACCCGGAGCTGATGAACGCGCTGGTCCAGATACGCGACAACGTCGAGGGGCTGATCGGGCTGCTGTCCGGGGTGGAGGCGACAAAGTCCGGACATGCGCACTACAAGGAGGAGTACCGGCCGTCCAACGACCTTGAGCGGGCGTTCCGCTGGTACTACCTCAACCGCACGTCCTACAGCGGGATCATGCGCAGGGAGAACTGCTACTGGGGATACGGAAGGAAGTACTCGATGCGACCTTGCAACTGGCCCCCGCACCTGCGCACGGCCTCCGACAAGCTTCAGGGGACGGAGCTCACCTGCCTGGACTTCGAGGGCGTGATCGACTCGCAGCCGGACGGGACCTTCCTGTTTGTCGACCCGCCCTACTACGAGGCCGACCAGCGGAAATTCTACAGCTGCGCGTTCGGCGCGGCGGACCACGACCGGCTGGCGCGGTGCCTTCGGCGCAACACCGGGCGGCTGGCGTTCCTGCTCACCTACGACGACCATCCCGATGTGAGGCGGATGTACTCCTGGGCCGGGGAGATTGCCGAGCGGGAATGGAACTACACGATCAGCCGGACGGACGACCAGCGCAACGGGCTGCAGAAGAGGCACGGTTACCGCAACGGCCGCTCCAAGGGGCGCGAGGTTTTCATCCTCAACTACCGTGTCGGCGGGGGCGCGTGAGGCCGGATGATGGGACCCTCAGGGTCCGAGGGCGATGTTGCCGGGCCTCACGGCGCAAGGCGCACCGCGAGACCCACAACGTTCCGCTTCAAGTGCCTGCCTGACATTCTTGAGGGTCAGAAGGCGCTCCCGATGATCCGGGGGAAGGCCACCGAGCTCATGGGGTTGGGGCGCCTCAGGCACACCCTTCCCGTGCGGGAACGGGATGCGCGGAAGTCCAACCCCAATGTCCGGCGCGGCTCCCCGGACGAGGACATCCGGATCACCCACAGGCGCACGGGGACCGTGCTCGCCGCCGATGCGGGGAAGCCGTCCGCGGCAGCCTCAGGCTGGCGGCAAGATGCCTTGCCGCCCCCAACTTCATGGCGTGAGACGCCACCGCTCGCGAGGGATCATTAAGGTTGTTTGGCGTGGCCACGACCGCCGCCAGTCACCGACTTCGACCTGCTGCTGTGCAATCCATCGGACAGTCTGTTCCGCGCGAGCGCCATCGGTCCCGGCCAGCGGCTGATCGGGGACGCGAACGCCTTGGGCTGGCTGATGTGGTTCTTCGGGGTCGCGTCGAGGGACCTGGTGGCCAAGGCCGCGCACAGAGACTGGCGTCTCTGCCTGCCGTTCTCCATCGCCGACAAGGACGGGCCTGTCCCCGCACTTCCTTTGCGCGGATGGGGGATGGTCCGTGCCGGTTTGGGCCGGCCAGCTTGCCGCCAACTTGGTCCCGCTTGTGGGTGGACTCGCCGGGGGGTGACTCGTGTCGCGGTCCCGGACGCGAGATCGCCGGGTCGGGCGCCGATGTCTTGAGGCCGCGGGGGCAGGTGTCCCGGTGCGCGCATGTTTGCCGGTGACCTCGCTTGCCGCGCCGTTGCGCAACGTCCTTGCCTGCGCCCCCGC
>CAZZIL010000491.1:0-5159 GCA_964654265.1 uncultured Gammaproteobacteria bacterium
GGTGTCGTCGCCCCCGCCGCGCGCGAGCTCGTAGACATCGTTGCCGCTGCCGCCGCGCAACACGGCGTTCCCCGCCCCCGACGCGAACACGTCCGCGAAGTGGGCGCGTCCGGTGTGGGTGCCCGCACCCGCCGTGGCCACCCGGACCGAGCCGATCAGGTCCTCGCCCCAGATCTCGCCGCTGCCGAACTCGATGCTCTCGATCTTGGCGGCCGCCGAGGCGCCGAACTGGCCGAGGAACGTCAGGCTTGCCTCGGACAGCCCGCTCTCGTCCAGCAGTTCCAGGCGCAGATTGTTGCCGTCCCGGTAGAGGCGGGCGTCGTCGGTGTCGTGGTCGGCCAGCCACACCCGGTCGGCGCCGTCGCCTGCGCCGGTCGCGCGGCCGTGCCCCTCCTCGATCCGCGCGTGCTCCGCGCCGGGTCCGAACCGGTAGGTGTCGTCGCCGCCGCCGCCGCGCAGGATGTCCCGACCGGGACCGGCGTCAAGCACGTCGTCCGTGTTGTCGAGCCCGGTCAAGACGTCGTTGCCGGCGCCGCCGCGCAACGGCGCCTCGCCAAACACGTCCCAGTCCCACAGCGTGCCGTCCCCGAACATCAGGGCCTCCACCTTGCGCTCCTCCGACAGGAAGTAGTCCGTCACCGTCAGGGTGTCGCCGCTTGGGGTGCCGTCCGAGTTGAGCAGGACGAACTTCAGGCTGTTGCCGGCGCGCTCAACGTCCACGTCGTCGGGGGTCAGTCCGTCCTTCAGCCTGACCACGTCCCAAAAGCCCCCGACATCGGTCGCCGATGACGACTCGCGCACGCGGTCGTTGCCGGCGCCGTACCCGAACACGTAGGTGTCATCGCCGTCTCCGCCGCGGATCTCCCTGTCGCCCGTGTCGGTCAGGTCGTAGGTGTCGTCGCCCGTGGTCCCGGTGACCGGACTGCCCGACGCCGCGTAGATCCGTGGCGCGCCCTCAAAATCCTGGTCGGACCACAGCACCTCGCCATCGGCAAGCGCCACCCACTCGATCCCGCCGGCATCCGCGGTGAAGTGCCCGGACACCTTGATCTCGTCGCCGGTCGCACGGCCGGCGGCATTGAGCAGCTGGATGTGCAAGTGGCTGTCATCGCGCCGCAGGCGGGCATCGGCCGCTGTCAGGCCGTCCGCCAGGCGCACGTGGTCGCCCGGGTCGCCCAGCCCGCTGTTGCCGTGGGCCTCGTCGACCACGTCACGGCCGCCGCCCACGTCCAGCACGTAGATGTCGTCGCCGGTCAGCCCCCGCAACGTCTGCACGCCCGTGTCGGAGCCGAACACGTCGCCGAAGTGCACCAGTCCGTCGATGATGTTGCCTGTCACCAGCGAGGCGTCTATCTCCGCCTGCGACATGAGCGCGCGATCCCACACCGTGCCATCAACGAACTCGATGAACTCCACTTGCGCGCGCGTCTCCGTGAAGTGGCCGGAGAAGCGCAGCGAGTCGGTCACCGCACGCATCCCCGCGGAGTTCGCCGTGCCCAGCAGGTTGACAACCAGGTCGTCGCGCGACCGGGTCAGCGAGACGCCCGACGGCAGGATCCCGAAGCCGACGCGCACGCGGTCCGCCGCATCGCCATCGCCGCTGTTGCCGACACGCTCGTCCACCGTCCCGGCGCCGACCCCGCGCTCCAGCACGTAGGTGTCGTCGCCCGCCTTGCCGTGCAGGGTCTGCCCGCCCTTGCCGAGGAGCACGTTCGCATTGGCGTCGCCCTCCACGATGGTCCCGGTTGTTGGTGAGAGAAGCTGCCCGGCGCGGTCAGACAAGCGCCAGACGGTCCCATCCGCGAACACCAGACGCTCCACCCGCCCCGATGCATAGCGATAGAAGTTGGTCACCTTCATGTGGTCGGACACCAACCCACCGGTCTCAATCCCCACGTACAGGTCGTAGCGGGTGCGCCACAGGCGCACATCAGACGGCCCGATCCCCTCCTTGAGACGGATCTCGTCGGCCGCGTCGCCAGTCTCCCGGGTGCGGCTCCACGACTCATCAATCGTGTCCAGCCCGGTGCCGCGGCCTAGCAGGTACACATCGTCGCCCCCGCTCCCGTACAGGTAGTTGTTGGCAGTCACCCTCGTGCTGAACATCTCCGACCGGTTGTCCACGTCGAACACGTCCGACAGGTCGTCCGGCCCGTACAGGTATGTCTGGGTGCCCCGGATGGGCGCCGCCATGAACTCCGGAATGCCCCACTCGCTACCGTCCGCGAACACCAGGCGCTCCACACGCCCCGAGGTGTGGCGGTAGAAGTTGTTCACCCGCATGTAATCCGACACACGACCATTGGCAGATATCCCCACGTACAGGTTGTACTGGTCGCGCCACAGGCGCATGTCGGAGGCCTCAATCCCCGCCTTGAGGCGGATCTCGTCGGCCGCGTCGCCAGTCTCCCTAGTGCGGCTCCACGACTCGTCAATCGTGTCCTTCCCGGTGCCGCGGCCTAACAGGTACACATCATCGCCCCCGCTCCCGTACAGGTAGTTGTTGGCGGTCACCCTCGTGCTGAACATCTCCGACTGGTCGTCCACGTCGAACACGTCCGACAGGTCGTCCGTCCCGTACAGGTATGTCTGGGTGCCACGGATCGGCGCCACCATGAACTCCGGGATGCCCCACTCGATGCCGTCCGCGAACACCAGACGCTCCACCCGCGCCGAGGTGTAGCGGTAGAAGTTGCTCACCCGCATGTAATCCGACACGCGGCCATTGGTGGAGATCCCCACGTACAGATCGTACTGGTCGCGCCACAGCCGGATGTCGGAGGCCTCAATCCCCGCCTTGAGGCGGATCTCGTCGGCCGCGTCGCCAGTCTCCCGGGTGCGGCTCCACGACTCGTCAACCGTGTCCTTCCCGGTGCCGCGGCCTAGCAGGTACACATCGTCGCCCCCGCTCCCGTACAGGTAGTTGTTGGCAGTCACGCTCGTCCCGAACATGTCCGACTGGCTGTCAGCATCGAACACGTCCGACAGACCGTTCTCCCCGTACAGGTATGTCGATGTGCCCCGGATCGGCGCCGCCATGAACTCCGGGATGCCCCACTCGCTGCCGTCCGCGAACACCAGACGCTCCACTTGCGCCGCGGCGTGGCGATAGAAATCGCTCACCTGCATGCGATCCGACACTCGACTGCCGGTCACAATCCCCACGTACAGATGGTACTGGTCGCGCCACACGCGCACGTCGGAAGCCTCGACTCCCTCCTTGAGACGGATCTCGTCGCCCGCGTCACCAACCCCACCAGTGCGGCTCCACGACTCATCGATCGTGTCCTTCCCGGTGCCGCGGCCTAGCAGGTACACGTCGTCGCCCCCGTTCCCGTACAGGTAGTTGTTGGCAGTCACGCTCGTCCCGAACATGTCCGACTGGTTGTCCGCGTCGAACACGTCCGACAGGCCGTTCTCCCCGTACAGGTGTGCCCGGGTGCCCCGGACGGGCGCGCCCATGAGCTTCGTTTCACCCCACTCGCTGCCGTCCGCGAACACCAGACGCTCCACCCGAGACCGGCGATAACGAAAATGGTCGTCGACCCGCAACCGGTCCCTCACCCTCCCGCCGGTGACAATGCCCACGTACAGGTCGTGCTGGTCCCGCCACACGCGCACATCGGATGTCGCGATCCCCGCCTCGATGCGGATCATGTCGCCCGGATCGCCCACCCCCTGCTCAACAACCGTGTCCAGCCCGGTGCCGCGGCCAAGCCGGTACTCGTCGTCACCGCCGTGCCCGTACAGGTGGTCGTTGCCGCCCGCGTCCGCATCGAACACGTCCACCAGAGAACTCGACCCGTACAAGTAATCTCCGCGCGCCGTGCCGCGGATCACCGTCGGGTTCCGGCTCGGCGTCGGCGGGTTCCACGGGATCGCCGCAAAGCTGTCCGCGTCCCACAGCAACGTGCCGTCGGCCTCCTCCACGCGCTCGATCGCCGCCCACGGGTGCGCGAAGTGGTCCCGGATCGTCAGGCGGTCCGTCGCCGAGCCCCTGCTTGTGCGGGTGATCGTCAGGTCGGTGGCGGTGCGCCCCAGGCTCAGGAGAGAGGTGTCGGTCCCGGCGCGCAGGCGCACAACATCGCCCGAGTCGCCCTCCACCGGGTTGGAATACCCCTCCTCGACAGTGTCGTAACCGCTGCCGGCGCCGAACACGTAGACATCGTTGCCGCCCATACCGCGGTAGGTGTCGCGGTGACCACTGCCGTCGAACACGTCGGACACGCCGCCACCCACGCCCTCCAGCGTGCCGGACCCCGTCAACGCCACCGCGCCCAGGCGGGCGGCGTCCCAGACGGTGCCGTCGCCCAGCTCCAGCCGCTCCACGCCGGCGATCCCGGGCCAGTAGTGGCCCGTCACCGTCAGGCGATCCGTCACCCGACCTGACGTGTCAAGAATCTCGACCACCAGATCGCGGCGTGTGCGCCGCACCGACACGCGCGACGCGGCAAGCCCACCCGTCACCCGCACGATGTCCGTCCCCGCGTTGTCGCCGTTGTTTCGGTACACCTCGTCGACCGTGTCATAGCCGGATCCCACACCGACCTCGTAGATGTCGACCCCGCCGCCGCCACGCAACCTCTGGGAGCCGGCCTTCGCCTCCCACAGCTGGGGCAACCCCCGCAGGGTGTCCGTGTCCCAGGTCTCGCCGGAATCAAACACCACGCGCTCAATGCGCGCGCGGGGGTCGGTGTAGTGCGCGCGTGCCCGCACGCTCGCCGTGCGTGCGCCCGCATCGTCGAGCGCCTCCAGCAGAAGATCGCCGCCCGCGCGCACCGCGCGCACCGACCCCGGGGACAGACCCGCCGCGACGCGGATGGTGTCGCCGGAGTCGCCGGCATTCACGTTGCCAACGGCCTCGTCGATCGTGTCATGCCCGGAATCCAACGCCAGCTGGTAGGTGTCATCGCCGCGGCGACCGCGCAACACCTGCGCGCCCGACGCCGCGCCGAACAGGTCGCCAAAACCGTCGGAGCCGTCGACCGTCGCGTTGCCGTCGCCGTCGTCAAACAGCTCGGTCGCCCCTAGGACATCCAGCCCCCACGAGTCGCCGTCAGCGAAGTCGATGCGCTCGACCCGCGACCACGCCTGGCGGAAGAAGTCTCGAAGCGTGGCCGAGCCGTCGACCACCACCCCGTCGTCGCCAAGGAACGTCA
>CAZZIL010000492.1:0-2809 GCA_964654265.1 uncultured Gammaproteobacteria bacterium
AAAAAAGATCGATGTGACGAAGGCGGTGCTCGTGCTCGGACACAAGGAGAAGGTCCCGTCAAAGTTGCCCTACATCTTTGAGCGCCAAAAGGATCTGTTCTATCGCGTTGATGCGGACCTGATCGCGGTCGTCGGGTCCAGCCTTCGGGACCCGCATGTCAACGAGTTGCTTATTGAGGCTCTCAAGCGAGGCGCGGACATCCTGTTGGTCACGCCGGAGCCGTCCGCCGCCCTGGAGACATTCCTGGAGCAGGCAAGGAAAGCGGTACCGGACGCCGATCCAAACGTCACCCCGGGCAGGGTCTTGCTGTTGCGCCAGAAGGCCAAGGAGTTTTTCATGGGTTTCCCGGAGTCGTTGTGGCTGGGAACTCCCATTGACGGCGGCGATGCGTGAGAGTCCTCGCGGCGTGCCGGGGGCACACACCGTCCCGCGACCCGGCGGCGATTGGCGCCAAGGGGACGATCCGGGGAACAATCGCCAGGGTCACGCTGGCGGGCGCGATCTCCCCCGGCGTCCCTGCCATTGGTCAGTGATCGGGTCAATGACGGCCGGGCGACACCGCGCCGGGTTCCGGGCTCGCGGTCGCCTTCCGTCTCCGCCGCGCACCTCGCGAAGTGACACTGATGCTCGACAGTTGTACGCCGATCCCCGCCCGGAACCCCCGTAAAATCAGGGGGTGTGGGCGATTTTCCCGGGATTTTTCCGGAATGTAGTGCCACAAAATATCCCCGTGGGACCCGACAGAATTTTGTTTCCTAACGGTTTTTTCCGATATAGTGTAGTGTCCCAAGAGAGCGACATGTACTTCCGAGAGAAAAAGAGCGGCAACCACGTCTACCTGCAGATCGTGGTCAGTCGGCGCGTCGGCAAGCAGGTGCGCCAGCAGGTGATCGCCACGGTCGGCCGCCTGGACCGGTTGCGCGCGAGCGGGCAGTTCAGCCAGCTGGTGCTGTCGGCGAGCAAGAAGGTCGACGACCTGATGGTGTCGGTGCCGAGCGCGGACAACGCGGCCGAGTCGGGCGCCGACAGCCGGCACATCGGGTTGCAGCTGGTCTTCGACCGGCTGTGGCGGGAGACCGGGTGCCAGGACGTGATCCGCGCGTGCGCGCGTGGCACCCGCCACGGGTTCGACCTGGAGCGCGCGGTGTTCCTCAGCGTCCTTCACCGGTTGGGCATCTCGGGGCCGGATCGCAGCGCGGAGGCTTGGGGCGCTTCGCGGCCGCTGGACGGGCTGGGCCAGCCGCTGGGGTTGCACCAGCTCTACCGCGCCATTCAGTGGCTGGGCGACGAGGTCGGCGCGGACGGGGACACCCGGCGCTGGCGCAAGGACCCGATCGAGAAGCGACTGTTCGACCGTCGGCGCACGCTGTTCTCCGAGCTGAGCCTGGTGTTCTTCGACACCACCAGCGTGCCGTTCTGGGGACAGGGCGGCGAGGAGCTCGCCCGCCACGGCCACTCCAAGGATCGGCGCGGGGATCACCACCAGCTGGTGTTGGGTCTGGCGCTGGACCAGGACGGCACGCCGGTGTGTTGCGAGGTGCGGCCGGGCAACGCCTCGGACGCCCGGCAGCTGCTTCCGTTGGGCAAGCGTCTGCGCGACCACTTCGGCATCCCGGGGATCTGCCTGATCGCCGACCGTGGGATGACCGGGCGCAAGACACTGACGAGGCTCGGGAAGGACGGCTGGCAATACATCACCGGGGTGCGGTTGCGCAGCGTGACCACGGTGTGCGACGCCCTGCTGGCGGACCCGGCCCCGTCCCGGGAGATCAAGGTCGCGCGTGCCCACGACCCGAAGAAGCCGCTGGTCCTAGGCATCAAGGAGGTAGTGTTGCGGCCCCCGCACCGCTCGCCCGGACGCCACGTGCTGTGCCACAGTGAGGAGCAAGAGAAGCGGGACCGGCTCGCGCGCGACAACCAGGTGAGCGCCTTGGAGGCCAAGCTCAAGAAGGGCACTCTGTCGCTACTGAAGAACTCCGGCTACCGGCACCTGCTGACGATAGAGCGTGGCGCCGCCCGCATCGACCGCGAGAAGATCGAGAAGGCGGAACGCCTCGACGGCTACTGGGCCTTGACGACCAACACCGACCTGCCGACAGAGGAGGTCGTGCGCCGCCACAAGGAGCTGTGGCGCGTTGAGCAGGCCTTCCGCACCTCCAAGGCTGTGCTGGAGACCTACCCGGTCTACCACCGCACCGACCGCGGCATCCGCGGGCACGTGTTCTGCACGTTCCTCGCGCTGCTCCTGCAGGACGAGCTGTTCCGACGCATGCGCGACCGAGGGGTCAGCGCCGAGTGGGACGCCATCATCCGGGACCTGGACGGGCTCACCGAGTTCACCGTCGAGGACGCGGGCAAGAGCTTCGTCTTCCGCGGCAAGGCCCTCGGGGTCTGCGCGAAGATCGTCGGCTGTGTCGGCGCGAGGTTGCCCAACACCGTTCGCCAGGCGACTGACCCCACCTCCTCGGACAGCCCCACCAGCTGATTCGAGCCGCCCCCGGCAACGCTCCCGGAAGGGAGTGTGTAGTGCCAAACTGTCTCCAGCCTCCGACAAGCGACTGAAACTACGGCCGCTTGGTTTTTTTGGTGTCGAGAATCAGGGTCGGATGACGGTCTCCCGCGTCTTGCCCGGGATGCCGTCCGGCGGGGACGCGTTGGCGCCCCTGACGGGGGAGAGCCGGCGGTCTCTCTCCCTTGCGCGAAGACTCGGTCTCGGGGCGTGGCGCGATCCACGCCGGGGCGGACCCCGGGGGATCACCCCGGGGATGCGCGCAAGGGGATCGCCGCCAGAAGGAGGTGGCCCGTGGG
>CAZZIL010000493.1:0-2848 GCA_964654265.1 uncultured Gammaproteobacteria bacterium
TCCGGAGTGCCGGCGCCAGCTTCTGGGAGCGCTCGCACCGGCTGAAGATCGGGCGGCTGGAATCCCGGGATGCCGTTCGCGATGCCTTGGCGACCCCGGCGGCGAGGGGATGTCTGCCGTTCGCCGACGATGCGTTGGATCTGCTGGTGGCAGAGAGCCAAGCCTACCCCTTTTTCATTCAGTTGCTTGGCGATCGGACGTGGAGGGCCGCCATTGCGCGCGATCCCGATGCGGACCGCATTCTGCTGAAGGATGCCGAGGCCGGCCTGCGCTTGGCGGATGAATTCCGGAGAGACTTCTACAAGGAACGCAGGGACGAGGCGGAAACCCGGAAGATCCTGCCCGAGGCCGAGGCGGTCTCGAAGGCGTTCGTCGACCTGAAGGGTGGCAACGTGCTTTCCGATGCACAGCTGAGACACGCGGTCCGCCCGGCGCTGTCGGAGGGCCGGGCCGTCAAGGATGCGATTGACGAGCTGTTGGCCTTGGGGTTGATCTGGGAGCCCAGGGATTTGGTTTGGGAGCAAGGGATTCCGTCGCTTTGCGCCTACATTGCGGAGAACCCGGTGACCGAGACCGGGTAGGCACATCGTTTTTCCGTCCCGCCCGCCGGGATGGCCGCACCCCCAAGCGGAAGCCCCTGCTCCGGGACGGACGATGGGATGCGTCAGGGCGTGTCGTGGGGGAAGTGCCCCCGGGTCGTCGCAGATCCCGAGGCTGACGCAGGTGGCCGCCTGGCGCCGGAGGGAGATGTCCGTGATGCGGCCGAGGCTGTCCCGGGACGATCGTGCCACAGTCCGCCTGTCCCTCCCGACTGGCGCGTCCTGCCAAAAACCCTGGGCCACGTCAGCCCCGGTGAACGCTTGGCGGAATGCCGTAACCCGGCGGTGTCGCACTGGACTCCCGATCACCAAGACTGGCGAGGGTTGCGTCCCGGGATGCCCCGTCAACTCACCGCTTCAGGGAGGACATCGGTTGCCGTGAGCAGGAGACTCCCGACACTGCAGATGGGCTCGACGAACATCCCGGGCGCGGGCGGGAGGTGGTGCCACAGGTGCGAGACCGACTTTGCCGCAAGGTCCACCGAGGTCTGCAAGCCTCCAAGCTCACGCCGACGGGCGTGCCTTGCCGGGGCGTTCGCGGTGCCTTGGCGGTGCTGCCGGGGTTTCCCGTCCCTTGGCCCATCGGGGGCGCTTGCCGCCTCGGTCGGCGATTCCCGGCGATTCCGCCGGCTGGCTTGCGGGGGCTATCCTTGCGCCGCGGCAACGGCCATCGGATGGGTCAGGATGTCGCTCCCGGTCTCGGTGATCGCGACCGTGTGCTCCCACTGGGCGGACAGCTTGCGGTCCTTGGTGACCACGGTCCAGCCGTCCGAGAGCAGCTTGACGGCCGCCTTGCCTTGGTTGATCATCGGCTCGATGGTGAACGTCATCCCGGGCTGGAGGTTGATCCCGGTGCCGGGGGCGCCGAAGTGGAGCACCTGCGGCTCCTCGTGGAAGCTCCTTCCGATCCCGTGGCCGCAGAAGTCGCGCACCACGTTGTAGTGGTGCTTCTCCGCGTGGGACTGGATCGCGTGGCCGATGTCCCCCAGGGTGGCGCCGGGCTTCGCGGACTCGATCCCGTGCTCAAGGCACTCGCGCGCGATCCGGCACAGGCGCTCCGCCGCGATCGACGGCTTGCCCACAAAGAACATCCGGCTGGTGTCGCCGAAGTAGCCGTCCTTGTCGACCGTGATGTCGATGTTGAGGATGTCGCCGTTCTTGAGCAGCCGCGTCGGGCTCGGGATCCCGTGACACACCTGGTGGTTGATGGAGATGCAGGTGGCGCACGGGTAGGGGCGGACCGACCCGGCCGGCCGGTAGTTCAGCGGCGCCGGGACCCCGCCGGCGGCGAGAATCGCCTGGTGGCAGGCGCGGTCGAGCTCGGCGGTGCTGCGCCGACGCGCACCATGTCCGCGACCTGGTCCAGGACGTTCGCGGAGATCGCGCCGGCGACGCGCATCTTCTCGATCTCCTCCGCGGTTTTCAGGGTGGGCGCCATCTCGTCAGCCCCGGTATGTTACACGGTAGACCGTGCCGGCATGGTCGTCGGAGACGAGCATGGAGCCGTCCGCGAGGAACGCGATGTCGACCGGCCGGCCGATCACGCGCTGGTTGCCGGGCAGCCACCCGAGGATGAACGGGTCGTAGGAGGCGACGTCGCGGTTCTCGTCGAGCTTCGCGACGTGGACGGCGTAGCCGATCTTCCTCGACCGGTTCCACGAGCCGTGCAGCGCGATCATGATGCTGTCTTGGTACTCCGCCGGGAACATGTCGCCCGTCGTGAACGCCATCCCGAGGTTGGCGACGTGCGGGCCGGTCAGCAGCACCGGGGGCTCATGGTCGCCGCAGGTGTCGCCGCCGAACTCCGGGTCCTCCAGGTCGCCCTGGTGGCAGTGCGGAAACCCGTAGTGCAGGCCGTCGGCCCGCACGCGGTTGAGCTCGTCGTGGGGGAGGTTGTCGCCCATCCAGTCGCGGCCGTTGTCGGTGAACCAGAGCGTCCCGGTCTTGGGGTCCCAGTCGAACCCGACCGAGTTGCGCACGCCGTACGCGTGCGTGACCGCGTCCCCGCCGTCAAGCCCGTAGCTGCGGATCGTGCCGGTCAGCTCCGGGTCGGGCGGCAGGCAGACGTTGCACGGCACGCCGAGGGTGATGAACAGCCGGCCGTCCCGCACCCGGATGTAGCGGTAGCCGTGGTGGGTCGACGACGGGAGCCCGTCGAGCGCGACCGAGTAGCGCGCCGGCGCGTCCTCGAAGAACACCCGGCCCGCGTCGTGGAGGACCCGCACCCGGTCCACCTCGCCGATGTAGAG